>JAXHUB010000029.1:0-10148 GCA_034189845.1 Candidatus Cloacimonadota bacterium
TGCAACCGTCATTTCAGTGTGGCCGCAGGCCATACATCTGGCCTCACCTATAAGGTGTGGATCTGTCCGGCGGTTATCCAGCTCAATAACGTTGCTTGTGTTTTCCACCATTGGAGTCGCCTAGGCGTTCTAACCAACTGAACTACGCCCCCGCTGATCATTTCATATCACTTATGTGTGAGCAGATTTATTAAGTTGGGGGTTTTGTGTCAAAGTATTTTTTTTATTTTTTGGGGATATTTTAGTTAAACATCAAAAGTAGCTAGGCAAAACACCATAAAATTAAAGGATTTGTCTTTACAAAAAAACCTATTTTTACAATTTTTCCCGAAAAGTGGAGTATGTTTTGAAAGATAAAATAGTAAGAGGTATAACTAATAATAAGCAAATAAGGTTTTTTGCTGTGCAAGCTACAAATACGGTAACCAAGGCAGAGACATTGCACAATCTTTCCACCACCAATACGGTGCTGTTGGGGAGAATGATAGCTTCGGCTGCTATGATGGCTTCCGATCTTAAAGCAGATTCCGATAACCTTACACTAAAAATTGATGCAAACGGTCCTTGTGGGAATGTGGTAGTTACAGCAAATAAAAATGGTGATGTAAAAGCTTACATCAGAAATCCCCAAACTGAATTTTCCTTAACAGAAAATAAGCAGTTTAATTTATCAGCAGCTTTGGGAGAAGGTTATTTATTGATAATAAAAGATGTTGGCATGAAAAATCCCTATGTAGGCCAGGTGGAATTGCGTTATAAAACGATTGCCCAAGATTTAACTTATTACTTTGTCCAATCGGAACAGCTGCCCAGTTCGGTGGGTTTGGGTGTACTAGTTTTTCCTGGGGGAAAAGTACGTCAGGCTGGAGGTTTTATTGTTCAGCTTATGCCAGATGCTTGCGGAGAAACCATTTCAAAGTTGGAAGAAAATCTACGTAAATTTCCAAATTATACAGATATTATGGATATGGGATATAACTCACAGCAAATAATTGAAAACTTTATTTTGAAAGGATTTCAGCCTGTTGTTAAAGAAATCCATGAAGTTCGTTATAAATGCGATTGTTCCAAACATAAATTTTCCAAAGGAATAAAAATGTTGGAAAACTCGGAATTGGAAGATATGATCATAAAAAACGAACCAATTAAGGTGAGCTGCCATTTTTGTAATACTACCTATGAGTTTACTCCAGAAGAGATACAAAAAATATTGGCAGAGAAAAATAATTCGTAAAATTTTAGTAAAATAAACAAATGGAGGAGATTATGAAAAAGGTAGTTATTGCTTCAGCACTTAGAAGCCCAATAGGAAGTTTCGGCGGCGCTTTCAAGAAAGTTTCTGCTGTCGACTTAGCCGTGCATGTAGTCAAAGCTGGTTTAGAAGAAACTGGTATTAAACCAGAAATGGTGGATGAAGTTATCATGGGAAATGTGGTTGGTGCAGGTTTGGGCCAAAATGTTTCCCGTCAGATTTCCCTAGGAGCTGGTATTCCTGAAACAGTTCCTACTTTTACTGTAAACAAGGTCTGTGGTTCCGGTATGAAGGCTGTCACCTTGGCTGCAGCTATGATAGCTATAGGCGATGCTGATATCATCATAGCTGGCGGAACCGAGAATATGAGCCAGATACCTTATGCTATGCCAAAAGCCCGCTGGGGTGCTCGGATGGGTGATGCAAAACTGGTAGACCTAATGGTACAAGACGGGCTTTGGGAGATTTTTAACGGTTATCATATGGGTGTAACTGCTGAAAATTTAGCTGATAAATTTAATATTACTCGAACTGAGATGGATGAATTTGCCACCACTAGCCAAAACAGATGTGAAGAGGCTATGAAAAAAGACAGGTTTCAAGATGAAATAGTAGCTATTCCAGTACCACAACGCAAAAAAGATCCTATCCTGGTAAATAAAGATGAATTTCCCCGAGCAGGTGTTACAGTAAATGGAATTAGTAAGTTGCGTCCAGCTTTCAAGAAAGATGGCCGCGTTACTGCAGCAAATTCTTCCGGTATAAACGATGGTGCAGCATCTCTTATTTTGTTAAGTGAAGAAAAAGCTAATGAACTCGATATTCAACCATTGGCAACACTGGTAGACTACTCTTCAGCTGGAGTTGCTCCTTCTATAATGGGTTATGGCCCAGTTCCTTCCATAAAAAAAGCACTTAATAAATCTGGATGGAAATGGGAAGATATTGAATTGATAGAATTGAATGAAGCTTTTGCTGCTCAATCTTTAGCTGTTTTAAAAGGTTTGGAAGCAGAAGGTGTGGGGAAACCCAATCTGGATATAATAAATGTAAACGGTGGTGCTATAGCTTTGGGACATCCTATTGGTTGTAGTGGTGCTCGGATTGTGGTAACTTTGCTACACGAAATGAAAAAACGCGGTGTTAAGAAAGGTCTGGCCTCACTTTGTATTGGCGGGGGCATGGGAATTACTAGTTTGTACGAAATGTAAAGAGGGAGAAATAATGGTAAAAAAATTAAGATTGGAAAACTCAGAAAAACTATATAAAGAAGCGATGGATTTAATACCAGGAGCAACTTTAGGCATTAGAAGGCCGTACAATTTTGTACCGGGTGAATATCCTGTATTTTTCCAAAAAGCAGATGGTGGCCGGGTAATAGATGTAGATGGCAATGAATATGTTGATATGCTCTGTGCTTATGGGCCAATAATTATTGGGCACAAGGAAAAAGAGATAGATGATGCTGTAGTTGCAAAGATTCGCGAAGATGGTTTTTGTATGTCTTTAACGCAGCCTGTTCAGAATAAGTTAGCCAAAAAGCTGATAGAGTTAATTCCTTCTGCAGAAAAATGTCTTTTCTTAAAAACTGGCTCCGATGCTACCACCGCAGCTATTCGTATTGCGCGTTCTTATACACAAAAATTAAAAATTGCCCGTTGTGGTTATCATGGCTGGCATGATTGGTGTGTGGAAGTTAAGGAAGGTATTCCCCAAAAACTATGGGAAGATATTTTTAGCTTTCCTTATAATAATTTAGAAGCTCTGGAAGATTTAATGAAAGAGCATGGTGATGACATGGCTGCTATCATTATTACACCGGTAGGACATCCTTTGGCAAACCCTGTACAAGAACCAAAACCAGGTTATTTGGAAGCGGTGAAGGAAATAGCGGAAAAGTATGGGGCTGTTCTAATTTATGATGAAATAAGAACAGGCTTCCGATATGGATTGGGAGGAGCACAAGCCAAGTATGGAGTAACTCCGCATCTTTCTGTGTTTGGAAAAGCGATGGCTAATGGTTATCCTATTAGTGCTGTGGTTGGTAAAAAAGAGATTATGGATGAAGCAGAGGAAAAGGTTTTCATCAGTTCTACCTTTTTCCCAAACAGCTTGGAACAAGTAGCTGCACTTAAAACTATCGAGATTATGCAGCGCGATAATATTTTGGATAAACTATGGGAAAAAGGCAAAAAATTCTGTAACGAAGTGCAACAAATAGTCGAAGAAAGTGAAGTTTCTTGTGAGTTTAGCGGCGCACCTTTGATGCCTTATATTACCTTTACCAAAGATGAAGATAAGTTATATAAAAAACTTCGAAATGAGTTTTATACGCAAGTAATTAGACGTGGTGTGTTTTTGCAGCCTTATCATCATGGTTATGTAGCCTATCGCCATACAGAAAAAGATTTAAAGCAAGCAGTAGATGCTATTAGAGAAGCTTTGCAAGAAACTAAAAAATTGATGAAATAGGAGAGTTTTATGGAACCACTTATAATTACAACAGCAATTACAGGTGCCGAAACTACCCGAGAATATCAGCCTAATTTGCCAATAACTCCAGATGAACAAGCAGAATGTGCAAAAGCTTGTTTTGAAGCTGGTTCTAGGGTTGTTCATTTACATGTTCGTGAGGACGACGGCACTCCTTCTCAGCGATTGGCACGTTTCGAGGAAGCAATTTCCAAAATTCGTAAAGCAGTACCTGAAATGATTATTCAAATTAGTACTGGTGGAGCTGTAGGAGCTCCTTTCGAAGAGAGGATGGCACCCCTGAAATTGAAACCAGATATGGCTACTTTAAATGCCGGTACGCTTAATTTCGGTAATGAAGTGTTTATAAATGATCCCAAAGATATTATGCAACTTGCAGAAAAATTCAAAGAAGAAAATGTAGTGCCCGAGATCGAAGTTTACGAATCTGGGATGATAGATTCTGTGGCTAGATTAGTTAAAAAAGGACATATTACTCATACCCCTTTGCATGTTCAATTTGTGCTAGGAGTTCCTGGCGGCATGAGTGGTAAACCCAAAAATGTGATTTATATGGCAGAACATCTAAGAGAAGAGATTCCAACAGCAACCTGGGGAATTGCCGGAATCGGACGCTGGCATATGCCTTGTTCTACTATTGCACTAGCTATGGGCGGGCACATCAGAGTTGGTTTCGAAGATAATATCTACTACCACAAAGGTGTGCTAGCGGAAAGTAATCAGCAATTAGTTGAACGCATTGCCCGTATGGCAAAAGACTATGGGCGTCCTTTGGCTACTCCAGAGCAAACCAGAGAAATTCTGGGATTATAAATTTGTATAGGAAGGCAGCAGCTCTTTGGAGTTGCTGCTCTTTTTGTGTTGCATCGTGGCAGTAGTAAAAAAAATAACCAAGCTAAGACCACAACAAGCGTGGAGTGTGACAAAATCCCCAAATCGGTATCCGCTTGTTTCACGATTGGGAAGAGGTAGATCCAAATAAATTGCGAGACAGGATAATTATTCATGAGTGATTTCAAGCATAAGAAAAGTTTAGGCCAGCATTTTCTGAAAGATAAGAACATTGTGATCAAAATAGCCAGATTGGCACAGATTGAAAAGGGCGAACCGGTTTGGGAAATTGGACCTGGTAAGGGAATTTTAACTGCTGAACTATTATATTATGGCTGCGATTTAACCTGTTTTGAATTAGATAGAACTTTATTCCCTATTTTGGAAGAGAAATTTGGCAATAAGATAAAATTGATAAATAATGATATCCTAAAAGTAGATTGGCAAAAATATTTTGGAGATGAAAAAATTAAGATAGTGGCTAACTTACCCTATCAGATAACTTCACCATTTTTATTCAGAGTAGCCAGGTTTTCCCAGCAATTTTCCCTGGTTGTGGTAATGATACAAAAAGAAGTAGCTAAGCGTATCCAGGCTGGGCCGGGCAGTAAAGATTATTGTCCACTTTCCCTGAAAATGCAGTATTATTTTAAACCTCAGTATCAGTTTACTGTGAAACCCCAATTGTTTGTACCGCCACCCAAAGTAGATTCAGCTGTAATAAGCCTGAAACTGCGGGAGAATAGGCCAGAGCTGGAAGACGAGAAATTCTTTTGGAGGGTAGTAGAGACCGCTTTTGGGCAAAGACGCAAAATGTTGCGCCGCAATCTACGTCAGTTAGCGTCCAAGGAAAATTTGGAGAAGATACAAAACCATCCAATTGATTTACGCAGGCGTGGTGAAACATTATCGGAAGCAGAATTTATTAAGCTTTATAAGGCGCTTAAATCCCTTTAAATATAGGCATTTCCCAGGGTTTATTTAGAAAATATTTCAAAATAATCCGCTTTTTATCTAGTAAATTATCGGGAATATCATAATCTTCAAGTACTAAGTATTTTTTGAAATTCAAATCCCGTTCATCAGCTACTTGTTGAATGATATCAATTCCATTCTCAATCGTTTTAGCATCGGTATATTCCATTAGATTTGTGTTGCATATCAATTCATCTATTTTCAGTTTTGAAGCCATTTCTAAATTATCGAGCATTTGCAGTATTTCCATTTTGTTGGAAGTGAAAGGCCGCTTTGTATTTATAATCAGCTGCATTTGGTAGCCGCGCTGGTTTATCTTTTCCACATATCTGCCCAAAGTGCGACACCCAGCCGGATCGCCTCCTACATCTAAGATTACAACACTATTTTTATCCTCTATTGCTCCCATAATTCTGGGAGAAAGCATAGGTAAATCAGCATGTTTATATTGGCCGTCTGGTGCTATTACGTCAATACCATCTTCTGCGAATTTTTCCCGCATATCGCGGCTGCGAAAATAGGGGTTTACCACATCAAGATCGGCTAGTTTAACCCTATAACCATCTTCACAATATTTTTTGGCAAGATTGATAGCATATTCGCTTTTGCCACTACCATAGGAACCGATAACGATTATTAAGTCATTTTCCATATTATCTCCATTTTTCTATAAATACTAACATTTTCTATAAGAAAGCCAAACTCTTATTTCTTTTCCAATTGTCAAAAAATCTTTTTGACAGCAAAACACTAATATAAACTAATAACCATGATGGAGGAAATTTGAAAAAGCTAATAATATTTTTTATTTTATTGCTTCCTATCTTAGTTTTAGGATGGCAAAATATCGAATTACAAGTGTTGAATTATCCGGAGTTTGAAACGTTAGAACCAGATAGTTTAAATGCAATATTTATGAGAACCGACAGTCTTCTTCAGATTAATTTCCTAACAGGTGGACTTTTTAGGAATACACCCAGCGACAGTACTCTGGTTTTTTATTATAATTCTCTTAACTTTCATTACTATATACCTACCGACTATGGATTCAAATATCACCCTGATTCACTTTATTTTCAAATTATGGCAGCCAATATTAAAACCAATATTTTAAATACTGTTGAAAATATAGTGGTAAAAGCAGACTCGATGAAAGTAGGAATTTTTGCCCTTTATTCACCAGATTATATGGTGCTGAATGAAGTCAATTCCAAAGTGAAATTCAATTATGATATTTTTAAAGTAGCTGAACAGCAAACTGAAATACTGAGTTCTTGCGATTATATCATAATGTTTTCTAATCTAACCAAGTTTATAGATGAAGATATTGTTAGCAAGCTTCCTATTAATGCTGTTATTAGTTTCGATTATCGTGAGCAGCGAGATGAACTTTTAAATAATAGAAAAACATACTTTTATAGTGTTGTAGGTAAGGAAATAGGAAGATTAAAATTGATTTATGAAAAGGGTAAGATAAAAGCAAGATGGCAAGAAGAAGCATTTTAATAATTGCAGTTCTTATTTTTTTTGTAGCTTGCAACCAACAGCAAGTTAGCTTGGAAAGATTTCCATATCCCTACCAAGCTGCGTTTACTATTTGTTCTGATATCGATAACACTTGTACTTTAGAGGAACTTACTGTTATTCAAGAATTTTTATGTACCGATAAAAAAACTGCAATAGGAAATGGTTTGAATTTGCCTTTAGGTAACTCTTTTTGGATGGAAAATGAACTAATTAAATTTGGGGTAGAGGAAAAATTTTCTCAAAAAACACCAGATTATGGTATTAGTTATTTATCTGCTTGGCAGGATTCTTTGCCGGTAGTACAGAAAACAATTCGTGAATACAATGCAAAAGGCTGGATCGACTGCTTGCATTCCTATGGCCATTTTTCTCAAACTGGTTTTAATAGGCAAAGAGCAAAGGAATATTTGCAAATAATGCGGCGAGATAGTTTGCAGGTAGATGTTTTTGTAAATCACGGAGGCTTGGAAAATCTGCATAGCTTGGGTTTTAGCGCTCATCAACTCGGAGATAATCCAGAAACAGATTTTTACCATGCTGATCTCACTATTGATTATGGTATAAGGTATCTTTGGGATGGCCAACTCTCTCATGCTATTGGTTTAAGCGGTAGTTTCAGTTTAGAAAATTCCTTGAAAAATGCTTTTGAAACCTTGCAGGATTGGTTTAATCCAAATTTTTGCTATAAACATAACTTAGAACTTGCGTATCCTATAACTTTAGAAGATGGTAGCAAAATTTTTCGTTTTACCCGATTTCTCAATAGTTGGGGAAAACATGATAGAGCTGATATCAATTTTATGGCTGAACAGATAAATGACGATGTGTTGCAAAAATTATTGAAAAATAGAGGATATCTTATTTATTATACTCATTTGGGTGAAAATGATGGTTTACCTTATTTTAAAAAACAGACAATTGCACAACTTAGGAAGTTGAAAAAAATGTATGAACAAGGCAAATTGTGGATAACTTCTACCTCGGAACTTTTGAATTATTATACTTTGAATAAATATTTGAATTAGGAAAGCAGAATAGAAGATGAGAACATTATTATTAGAATCCTGAATGTTCAGGACCCGGTAAGGGGCAATTATATTCCCAAACCAGAACAGTTGATAAACATAACTTTTAAATTAGCAAAGAATTTGAACCCGCAAGTGATTTTGCAGGAACAAGAAATAGCATCTGAGAGTATTTTGCAAGAAGAATGGCAGATAATACGTATTTTGGGAGAGTAATTAATATGGAAAAAGCAATAATAGAATATAATAAATATCTGAAATCGAGGGGATTATCAGAAAACTCAATAAGATCATATTTACAAGATTTGCGGCAATTACAGAAATTTTTGAAAAAATATTTCAGTGATGGAGCTATTAAGCTTGATGAAGTTGAAAAGTTATATTTGCGTGATTTTTTAAGATATTTACACCAAAATAAGTGTAAAAATAGAACTTTAGCTAGAAAAACATCTTCTATAAAGAATTTTTTTTCATATTGTCACCGCTTTGAATTAATAACTTCTAACCCAGCGATAACTTTAGAAATACCCAAATTTGAGAGAAAATTGCCAAAACACTTTTCGGAAGAGGAGATGGAAGAATTGCTTTCTATCCCAGATCTTTCAACCAAATTTGGGATAAGAGACCGTGCTATTTTAGAAATAATTTATTCTAGCGGTCTGCGCATTAGTGAAGTCTGCAGTATTAAGTTGAGCAATATTCAGGGAAACATGATACGGGTGATGGGAAAAGGCAGAAAAGAGCGTTTGCTGCCTCTTGGTAATAAAGCGGTAAAAGCTATACGAAATTACATAAAAGTACGACATTTATTTATAGACAAGAAAGATCCAGCAGAATTATTCCTTTCCAAAAGTGGCCGAAAAATATCACCAGATGTGATGCGTGAGATTTTAGAGAAATATCTGAACTTAGTTGCAAAGACTAAAGGCTATTCACCACATGCATTGCGACATTCTTTTGCTACTCACCTACTGAATAATGGGGCAGATCTGCGTGCTGTCCAAGAAATGCTAGGGCATAGTAATCTCTCTACAACAGAAATATATACTCATATTTCGCTAATTGATCTTAAAAAAAATTATCAAAAATATCATCCCTTGAACAATGATGAAGATTAATCTTCTTTTTGATTCAGTATAGTTTTAATCATATTTTGGTGGTGAGATAATTACAATTTTGTAAAAATTAGAAAATATAATACCAGCTAATTAAAGCAATAGTTATTCTTAAGCATAGTCCGCCCATAACTTCTATCGGGGTATGTCCAATTAATTCCTTCAGATCTTCTTTCAGCAGGTTAGCATTATCTTCATCTTTAGCATTAAGGTGTTTAATAAGTTGATTTAGCAAATTCGCCTGTTCACCTACGGTTCTTCTAACCCCGCGGCATCGTAAAAAACGATTAGTGAAAAAACTAAAGCGATGGTGAAGAGATCAGAAGTGAATCCGTATTTTAGACCAATAAGGGTAGATAAAGTTGCTACCAGCGAGGAATGAGAGCTGGGGAAACCACCTGATAAAAAAAGTTGGTAAATGAAATCGGCTTTATGGTAAACATTATTATAACTTGCGCTAACAGCATGGGAATTAGTGAAAATAGTAATATCTTATTCATAAAAATACTCCAGCATGTTAGTTTGGTTCAAAAGTGTATTTGCCATCTACATTTTGTTTCATTTCAATCTTTTCCAATTCATTATTATTAGAGATAAATAGTAAAAGTTCCTCAGCCGTAGATTCATTTTTCATGAAATCTTGTTTATCATTAGCTGGTTGTTCGAAGAACGAGATTACATTCGATTCTGCCTGGCAAAGTCTTATTTTACTGTCTTCAAATTGTAGTTCCATATAATCGGAATCAATCCAATTACGTTTTTCTTTATCATGCTCTGTTCTGAACTTTACATAGCAGCTGTCTTGTAACTCGGCTTTTTCTATTTTATTATTTTTAAAATAGATACGGAACTCGGTTGCAGTAGCATCAGCAAAATCGGAAATAAAATGTGGACTGCCTAAGAAAAGTGCTTTATCTTCCTGATCGAAAT
>JAXHUB010000003.1:0-18262 GCA_034189845.1 Candidatus Cloacimonadota bacterium
AAAAAATTTTGATTATTGGCTTGGTGTGGTAAACCAAATTGCACCACTTCTACAACTTCCTCCGTTTTTGGCTCTGAAATTGGAACATAATAAAAATAAGCCGCTATCGCCAAAACAAGATGTAGGAAAATAGAAAAAAAATATGCTAAAGTTTTACTATTCATCATTACGTTTTTGAATTTGAGTAGCAATAAAAAAACGATCGGTTCCCGATAATTTTGCCAAATCGATAATTCTCACAATTTTCTTTAATGCTATCTCTTGGTCGGCTCTTATTACCACAACCTTTTGCGGATCTTCGATAAGTTTAGAAGATAGAACTTCCGTCAGAGTGCTCCATTCTACTTTTTCATCACCCACATAAAGCTCGTCATCGTTGGTGTAAGTTATGCTTATATTTCTTGTAAATTCATTTTGATGGGAAGCAGCACCTGGCAAATTGACCTTTATACCTGCATGGGTAACAAAATTGGAAGATATTAACAAAAAAATAAGCAGTAAAAATATTACGTCGGTAAAAGAAATAAGAGCTAAGGAAGAAATTCTGCGTTTTTTAAGACGACTTCTCTTCATCTTGACTCCTTAATTTTTTTGCCGTTGCCAGGAAATTATGAGCTTCCTCTTCTAAATTTTGTTCAATAACTTCTAACTTACTTACTAAATAGTTGTAGAAAAGTATAGTGATAATTCCTACAGTTAACCCACCGACAGTAGTTAACAAAGCTTCCCAAATGCCATTGGCAAGCAAACTGATATCAACACCGCCACCAGTTTCGCCAATCTTCATAAAAACTTTTACCATACCAGTTACAGTGCCCAAAAAACCTATTAACGGTGCAATCGCAGCAAAAGTAGAAAGTGCTCCTAAATTTCTTTCTAACATATGAATTTGATTATTAATTCCCATCTCCAAGGCTTCTTTGTCATTAAATACCTGTTTTTGGAAATTATCAATTATCTTTGCCAAAACTCCTGATAGGGCAGCGGATTTTTTGTTTTCGCATTTTTGAACAGCTTTTTCCAAACGTTCGGCTGCAATGTCTTCATACAAATTTTGAATAAATTCATCTTTTAGTTTGCTGGCTCGATTTAGCTTTATCATTCTTTCTATTATTATCGCAATAGCTATGATAGAAATTAGCAACAAAACAGCCATTAATATTCCACCTTTGGCTACTATTCCTAATAAACTATTTTCTGAACCTACCAATAGTGCTAGTAGATACATCACACCTCCCTTTTGTTTTACGTTATCCTAATTACCATCATAAAATGTCAATTTTCTTTTAGAAAATATAATAAAAATCTTTTAAAACCACTTTCTTAGAATATTTTGAAATTTATTTTATCAAGAATACGTTTTTATTGACACCCTTCTATCTGCTCTATTTTTTATTTTTAGGAGTAAAAAGTATGAAAAGTAACAGCTGGGGAAGATATTTTGGTATTACCACTTTTGGCGAAAGCCATGGCAAGGCTATGGGGTTAGTTTTGGAAGATATAACACCCGGGATTGATTTCCCTTATGACAAATTGAAAACAGCTCTAAAAAAACGTAAACCAGGCCAAAGTGAATTTTCGTCTTCTCGCAATGAACCAGATAACTTCGAGATTCTTTCGGGAGTATGGAAAGGAAAAACCACTGGAATGCCAATATGTATTATTTTCCCAAATCGCGATGCTCGCTCCTCCGATTATGAAATTATAAAAAATACATTCCGCCCCGGCCATGCTGATTTCACTTTTTTCAAAAAATTTAAAATCTATGATTATAGAGGAGGAAGTAGAGCCAGCGGCAGGGAAACCATTTCTCGAGTAGCTGCAGGAGAATTGGTTTCTTTTTTACTAAAAGATATTAAAATAGAGCTTTACGCAATTCAAATAGGAAAAATTAGAGCAAAAAACATTAATTTACCAGTTCAAAATAAATTACATTGGCCAGATGATAATCTGCAGCAATTAGAACATTATCTGAAAGAGATAAAAACTCAGAAAAATTCAGTGGGTGGCATAATAGAAGCAAAAATTGTAAATGCTCCTATAGGATTGGGAGATCCTGTGTTCGAAAAGTTGGATGCTAACTTATCCAAAGCCATTCTCTCGCTGGGTGCAGTAAAAGGTATCGAATTTGGAGATGGGTTTAACTTAGCTTCCTTAAAAGGTTCGGAAGCAAATGACCAAATAGATAAAAATGATTTTCTAAGTAATCATTGTGGTGGCATTCAAGGTGGAATTTCTAATGGCAATGATATTGTATTTCGTTTCGTTGTAAAACCCACACCATCTATACAAATTCCTCAGAAAACCATAACTCATAACAATGAACCTGTAAAAATAAAGCTTCGCGGACGGTATGATATCTGCATTGTTCCCCGAATAATTCCTGCTGCTGAAGCGATGATAAAACTAGTTTTGGCTGATGCTCTTGCCTTCCAAAAATTAATCTCCAACAAAAACAAAACTCTACCCGAACTGCGAGAGGCTATCGACAAAATAGACGAAGATATATTGCTAGCCTTGGCTCGTAGAAACAAAATTTCTCAAGCTATTGGTAATCGGAAAAGACAAAAAAATATTGGGGTTACAGATAAAGAAAGAGAAATTCAACTTTTGAAAAATATTTTGGAAAAAGCAGCTACTTTGAATCTTAGCAAAACCACCGTAGAAAAAATTTGGCAAGCAATTATAAAAGAAAGTAAACTTCAACAATGATAATCTTATCAATTCCAGCTAACTATGCAATTTCTTATTCTAAATGGAAAGAATATCGTTTAGATTTTTTAGAATTTTTAGAAAACTTCAATAAAAAGGTAGATCAACATACTATTTTAACAATTCGCAACACCAAAGAAGGTGGTTTAAACCATTTTAATTCTCAAAAAAAATTAAATTTTTATAAAAAAATGATCTCTACTTACAATTGTCTGGTAGATTGGGAAATAGAATCTTATAAAACCAGCTATCGTATTCCTTTTGACAATTTAATACTTTCCTATCATAATTTTGAAAACTTTGATAAAGATTTTCTACTACATTTGGCAAAAAAAGCTAATCAATTACCCTGTAAGTATTTAAAATTAGCTGTCCCTATAGAAAACTATTCAGATTTAACCGATATTGAATATATTTTTATGCAGAGCAATAAGAAAATACTATGGGCTGGACTAGGAAAACTGGGCAAACTCAGCCGTATATTACATAGAAATTTAGGTGCAACAGGTACCTATTTGGGTTTACAAAACGCGCCAACTTCATCCTCACAGCTAAATTTCCAGGAAACCAGAAAATACAACTTTGAAACTATAAATACTAATACAAAAATAGGTGGTATTATAGGGGGAAAGAACGTAAAAAATTCGCTGGGTTTAGAGTTTTATAACAATATTTTTGCTAAAAAACAGCTTAATGCTGTTTATTTACCTTTTATTGTAGATTCGTTACCAGAATTTTTGAAATGGTTAGATAGCTTTGGCTGTGATAAATTTTTTGGTTTTTCTGTAACTATGCCCTCCAAAATGGAATTAGCTTCCTATTTAAATAAGAAAGAACCTATAAATCTATACTTACCCTATTCCCAGCTTAGCTATAACACCGACATAACCGCTTTCCAAAATAGTTTAGAAAAAATGGGAATAGGCATGAATAGCACAATAATAGTATGGGGTTACGGTGGAGCTGCTACTGCTTTCATCGTAGCCGCCAGAAAATTTAAAGATAATATCTATGTTGATGGTAGAAATCAACAAAAATTACGAGCTTTTTGTAAAAAATATAATTTAAAAAAAGTGAGGGAAAAGAATCAGGACTGTTCTCTTTTGGTTAATTGCACCCCCTTGGGAACAAAACCTTATCCTTTAAATACTCTCAAACTTCCCAAATTCAACAAACTTATTGACCTTCCCTATCAAAACCAAGATACTGATTTAGTAAAATTGTGCCGAATAAAATCACTAGACTTTATTTCCGGAAAAGAATTCTGGCACTGGCAGGCAAAAGAACAGTTGCAAATTTTCCTAAATGAGATAAAGAATAAAATATGAAACGTTTTCTAATTTTTATCATTCCCTTTTTTTTAATTAGCTGCATCACAATAAAATATCAAAAGGTTTTCGATGAAATTTTTGAAGATGCAGGCAAAAATAGTTCAGAAATAAAAAAAGCTATCCATTATTTTCAAAATAGTGGCAATTATCTGCAGCTAAACTCACTTTATTATTTGTTGGAAAATACTAATGGTCACTCTTATGTAGAATATGGAGCGATAAGTGCCAATAACGATACCCTGCAATATGAACTGGAAAACTTTTCCACCTATTTAGAAGCAAAGGCTGCTTGGGATTCATTGGAATCTGAATATGGCAAACTAAACTGGCAACCGACTAAAGAAATTAGAGATATCAAGATAATTAGCTCGAAATACTTAATTGAAAATGTTGAGTTAGCTTATGAAGTTTGGAAAAATAAACCTTGGTCAAAAAAATACTCTTTCAATGTTTTTCTCGAATATATCCTACCCTATAGAGTTGACGATGAACCAACAGCTAAATGGCGAAGATTTTTTTTACAGCAATTTCAGGGTTTGGAAAAAGAGATGCAAAACCCCTATGATTCTATTGAAGCTGCAAACTTAATAAATAATAAACTAAAAAGTTGGTGGGATTATGATGAAAAATACTCTTTAGATCCTAATGCTCGAAGTTTTATGGAATTATTAAGAACTGGAGAAGGCAGCATTAATGATATTAACATTATGATCCTATATGCTTTGCGTGCCAATGGCATACCCAGCACTCTCGATTTCCACATTTCCAACTTATCTTTTCATAACAATACTTGGATTGCAGTAATTGACCAAGAGGGTAATACAATTCCTATCTATAATTGGCAAACCGACTCGAAAAAATTAATGGAAGAAAAAATTTCCCCCAAGGTTTATAGAAAAAGCTATCGTAAGCAAATAAATAACCTTACTAATATAGAAAAAGATGAAAAACTTATTCCTCCAGAGTTAAGCGGACTACATTTTTTTGATGTAACTCCCTTTTATACTAAAGTAAATGACATAACAATAGAGCCAGACATAATTAACTATCCACCACCCGAAAATTGTAAATACTTATTTCTGGCAATATACAATAAAGAGAATTGGCAGACCATAGATTGGGCTTTTTTCAAAAAAAATTCAGCAGAATTTATCGATTTGGGGTTACCGATGCTTTATTTACCTTGCTATTATGAAAACAAAATCATACCAGCTGGTAAGCCGTTTATTTTACAGAAAAATGGAAAACTTAGGACGTTAGAAACAAAAGAAAATTATGAGGAAATAATATCAAATTTACAAAAAACGCAATCCACTTCCAAATAATAGATTACTCATTTTATTTTAATTTGACAAATTCAGCTGTATAAGAATATATTAAAAAACATTGATAATTTATAGGAAGGTAAGTAATGAATCCTGTTGAATTAATTATTAAAAAACGTGATGGTAAAAAATTAGATGCAAAGGAACTTAAAGAGTTTGTAGTGAAATACCTTGAAGGTCAAATTCCGGAATATCAAATGAGCGCATTGCTTATGGCAATTTTCTTCCAAGATATGAAAGCAAATGAAGTTCACACACTTACGAAAATATATATTGAATCGGGTAAACAACTCAATTTTCCCCAAAAATGGCATACGGTGGACAAACATTCCACTGGAGGTGTAGGAGATAAAATCAGTTTAGCTCTAGCGCCTATTGCTGCTGCTTGTGGTTGCAAAATTCCTATGATTTCTGGAAGAGGCTTAGGACATACCGGTGGAACTTTAGATAAGTTAGAATCAATCCCCGGCTTCAAAACTAGTTATAACGATGAGGTTTTTAAAAAGTTAATAGAAAAAAACGGTTTTGCTATAATAAGCCAATCGCAGCAGTTGGTACCAGCAGATAAACGTATTTATGCATTGCGTGATGTTACAGGCACTGTGGAAAGCTTACCGTTAATAACTGCCAGCATTATGAGTAAAAAAATAGCAGAGGGCGCACAAAATTTAGTGATAGACCTTAAGGTTGGTTCAGGCGCCTTTATTAAAGAAATAAGAACTGCAAAAAAGCTGGCAAGCCTCCTTAAAAGTACTGGAGAAAGTTTAGGGCAACAGGTAAAAGTTATATTCAGTAATATGAATGCTCCTTTAGGAAATTACATAGGTAATGCCCTTGAAGTTTTGGAAAGCATTAATTATCTTAAAGGCGAAAAAATCTTGGATATTGACGAAATAATACGCGCTCTGGCAATTCAGATGTTAAATTTGGCAGATATTGAAAAAGATGCAACTAAAGCAGAAAAAATGATAACTAATGTTATAGAAAATGGAACAGCACTGAAATATTTTGAAAAATTTGTCAGAGCACAAGGCGGAGATGCAAATGTGTGCAACGATTCTTCTATATTACCTCAAGCAAAATTCAAAATTGCCGTGAAAAGCAGAAAAACTGGATATATAAAATCTGTGAATTCACAAGCCATTGGCTATGCAATGATAGAACTCAATGCTGGTCGAAAAACATTAGATTCAAAATTAGACCACGCCACAGGAGCTTATTTACCATTTAAAATTGGCGATAAAATCGAAAAAGGGCAAAATATTGGAACAGTGTATGCAAATGAAGAAGGCTCAGGTCATAAAGTTGCCGATATGCTTGCAGGCCACTACGAAATAATCGATGAACCTGTTGAAAAACAAAAAATTATCATAGATTGAATATAAATATGAATTTAGTTCATTATCAAAAAAGTGCTTGACACCTTATAAGTTGAAAATAATTTAGCCAATCTTGAAAATAATTTGTGTATAATCAACTGAAAAATAGAGAGATAAAATAAATAAGGGAGTAAAAAATGGCTGTACCAAAAAGAAAAGTATCAAAATCGAGAAGAGACAAAAGAAGAACACATTATAAAGCAGCTATGCCGACATTTGCAACCTGTTCAAATTGCGGAGAGCCTTTCAGACCGCATAATGTATGTTCAAATTGTGGTTTTTACAACGGAAAAAAGGTAATTGAAGTAAAGGAATAAATGCAAATAGCCTTAGACGCTTTTGGTAGTGACAATGCACCTTTCCCAGAAGTGGAAGGTGCAATTCTTGCAATAAAGGAAGAAGTTTGTAGCAAAGTAATACTGGTGGGCAATCAGGATGAACTAAATTCAGCTTTAGCCAAATTTTACTACGATAAAAACCGCATAAAAATTGTTCATGCCCATGAAAAAATTACTATGATTGATGCTCCTGCCAAGGTAGTGAAACAGAAAAACGATTCTTCCTTGGTAAAAGCTATAAAGTTACATAAGGATGGAATAGTAGACGCTACAGTTAGTGCTGGGAGTACAGGCGCTGTAATGACTGCTTCACTTTTTATTTATGGGCGAATAAATAATGTTTTAAGACCGGCAATCGCTATCACTCTTCCTACCCAAAAGCATCCTGAAATAATTTTAGATGTAGGAGCAAATGTTGATTGCTCTGCAGATAATTTAGTACAATTTGCCAAATTGGGAAGTTTGTACTCACATTTTTTTTACAAAAATCCTAACCCAAAAGTAGCTCTGCTAAACATAGGAGAAGAGAATTCCAAAGGCAATGAAGTGGTTAGAAAAGCATTCAAAAAGCTAATAAAGTACGCAGATATTAATTTCGTTGGGAATATCGAAGGTGAAGAATTGTTAAAAGGAATGGTAGATGTAGTTGTATGTGACGGATTTGTAGGCAATGTGATGCTAAAAACCGTTGAAGGAGTAGCTATCTCTATATTTTCTATGATGAAAGAACAAATCAAAAAAGATTGGGTTGCCAAAATAGGAGCTCTTTTATCATTTCCAGTATATTCCTATTTAAAAAAGAAGATGGATCATTCTGAATATGGTGGAGCTTTGTTAGTTGGATTAGATGGGATTACTGTTATTTCCCACGGCAAAGCTAATGCTATTGCTATAAAAAATGCGATTAAATTTGCAGCTCATATTGCAAAGTCAGGTTTTATAGAACATACGCAGGATTATTATGAAGGGAAATTAAAATGATTGCCAAATACTATGCAAAAATTTCCGGTACAGGACGTTATTTGCCGGATAAGATATTGAATAATCATGATTTGGAAAAGATAGTGGATACTTCCGATGAATGGATAAGACAACGTACAGGAATGTGGGAAAGACATATAGCTTCGGAAGATCAAGCAGTTTCCGATTTAGCTTATAATGCAGCTATAAAAGCTATAGAAGCTTCTAACTTGCGCACTAAAGATATCGATATGATCATAATTGGTACTATTAGCCCCGATCATCCCTTTCCTTCAACAGCTTGCATTCTTATGAAAAAACTGGGGCTGAAAAACATTCCTGCTTTCGATCTTTCAGCTGGATGTACTGGTTGGCTATATACCATAGATGTGGCTCGCCAATATATCGAAAATGGTATCGCAAAGAATGTGCTTACAGTAGGCGTGGAAATTTTAACTAAAATAACTAACTGGAAAGATCGCAATACATGCGTTCTTTTTGGTGATGGTGCTGGCGCAGCTATATTATCACGCTCGGAAACCAAGGATATATCACGTGTTATAGACAGCGAGATCACAGCTGATGGTACTCATTACGAATATCTTATTCAACCAGCTGGGGGTTCTAGGTATCCTGCTTCAGCCAAAACAGTAAAAGAGAATCTTCACACTCTAGAAATGCAAGGTAACAAGGTATTCAAGCTTGCAATTAAATCGATGTACAATGCTTGTGATACTGTTTTAAGTAGAAATAATCTTGATGTGGAATCAATTGATTGGCTTATAACCCATCAAGCGAATATGAGGATAATTGAAGCCTTGGGTAAAAAATTAAAAATTGATCCTAAAAAAGTAATCGTTAATATAGAAAAATACGCGAATACTTCCTCTGCATCTATCCCAATTGCTTTAGATGAAGCAATTAGGGCCGGCAAGATACGTCATGATGACTTGGTTCTTATGGCCTCTTTTGGTGCTGGTCTTACTTCGGGTAGTGTTTTAATAAGAGTTTAAGAGGATACTATGTCAAAAATTGGCTTTATTTTTCCTGGTCAAGGTTCACAATATGTAGGAATGGCAGAAGATTTTATAAATAATAATTCACAGTTAAGAAAGATAATGCAAAATTTCGAAACTAGAAATGAGGTTAATCTTTCTGATATAATGATAAATGGCCCTGAAGAAAAGTTAAAAGAAACTCGCTTTACTCAGCCAGCAATTTTATTTCATAGCATTGCTGCTTTACGCACGCTGCAAGCGGAGCTAGATTTGGATCCAGATTTTGTAGCAGGGCACTCGCTGGGAGAATTTTCAGCGCTGGTGGCTAACAATGTGCTTAACTTAGAAGATGCGATGTATTTGGTACACAAACGTGGCGAATACATGATAAAGGCTAATGAAGGCAAACCATTTGGTATGGCAGCTATAATTGGTTTAGACCCCCAAAAAGTAGAAGAAATCTGCAAAAAGGCTTCTCAAACAGATATTGTGATTGCTGCTAATTTCAATACCCCGGTACAAACCGTAATTTCAGGAAGCAAAGTAGGTGTAGACAAAGCTTCTCATATGGCCAAAGAAGCTGGAGCCAAAAGAATCGTACCTCTGGAAGTGGGTGGACCTTTTCACTCACCTTTGATAAAAAAAGCTGAACAATGGCTTATCCAAGAAATGAAAAATATATTTTTTACCCCAAGTTATATTCCTGTAATTTCCAATGTAGACGCCCAACCAACTATTCATCCTCAGAAAATTAAGGAAAATTTGGCAAAGCAAGTTACTTCCTCAGTTCGCTGGCTGGAATCTGTTCAATTTATGATAGACCAAGGAGTTGACCTTTTTATAGAGTTTGGACCACAGAAAGTTCTTGCTGGAATGATGAGAAAAATAAACCGCAAAGTTAAAGTAATTAGTTTTGGCAAATTAGAAGAGTTGGAAACTGTTAAAAGCAAAATAATAGAAATTCTTAAACAGAAATTCGAAGAAGCAATACAGCGGGTTACGATTAAGAAAGAAGAACTAAACCAAGTTCTTAGAAAAATTGTAAAAGAAATAGACAACGAGGAGTCTAAATTAGCAGATGAGCTAAAACCTATTAATTTCTATTTGAAACCACAATCTTCCTTAATGAGAGTATTGGAATATGTTAGCAACAACCATTCTGATATCTATATCGATGATAGGGAAAAATTTCAAAAGGATATGGAAGAATATAAAAACAATTTTGAACACGCTTTTAATATAATAAAAAGATTAAAAGAAAGTGGTTTGGAAACAAATGAAATGAACAAAAGATTAATGGATATTTTTTTTAAAGATATCAATTGGCTCTTGAACGAGGAGTAACTATGAGATTGAAAGACAAAATATCTATAATTACCGGCGGGGCCAGAGGAATTGGCTTTAGTATAGCCGAGAAATTTGTCGAAGAAGGCGCAAAAGCAATAATAATCGATTTAAACAAAGAGAGCATTGATAAAGCGGTACAACAATTAAACAAAAAAGAAAACTGTGCAGAAGGTTTTGTAGCAGATGTCACCAATTCTCAGCAGGTAGCAGATATTTTTAAGAAAATTTACCAAAAATATCAACAAATCGATGTTTTGGTAAATAACGCCGGGATAACTAAAGACAATTTATTAATGCGCATGAAAGAAGAAGACTGGGATGCTGTGATCAACGTAAATCTAAAGGGTACTTTTAATTGCACCCAAAAAGTGAGTCGCTTTATGATGAAACAGAAAAGCGGAGTTATTTTAAACATAGCATCTGTTATTGGAATAATGGGTAATGCTGGACAAGCTAATTATGCTGCCTCCAAGGGAGGAATTATTGCTTTCACCAAATCCACAGCCAAAGAATTAGCAAGTCGCAATATACGAGCCAATGCTATAGCACCAGGTTTTATTCAAACTGAGATGACCGATGAGCTTCCTAAAGAAGTTATTGACAAATATGCAGATATAATTCCTTTAAATCGTATGGGTACAGCTAATGATGTAGCAAATTTATGTTTATTTTTAGCTTCTCAAGAAGCAAATTATATTACAGGCCAAACCATCTGTGTAGATGGTGGTCTTATCATGTAATCTAAATTAGGAGGAAATAATGGACGTAACAGCAAAAGTTAAAGAGATCATTGTTGATGAATTAGGTGTAGATGAAAGTGAAGTTACTATGGATGCCAATTTTATCGAAGATCTCGGCGCAGATTCACTGGATACAGTCGAACTCATTATGAAATTTGAAGAAGAGTTCGAAATCGATATTGCAGACGAAGATGCTGAAAAACTCACCACTGTAGGTAAAGCTATAGAATACCTAAAACAAAAATTAGACTAAAAAGTTAAAAAGTGGTGGAGTTTTTTGTGGCTCCACCCAAATTATATTACCATAGAAAAAGAGGAAAATATGTCTAAAAAAAGGGTTGTAATTACTGGTTTAGGGACTCTTAATGCTATTGGAAACAATGTAGAAGAAACATGGAAAAACTTATTAGTCGGTAAAAGCGGGATTAAAAAGATAACTAGCTTTGAACTTAGTGATGATTATAGTAGTCAAATTGCCGGAGAAGTAAAAAATTTTGATCCCAAAGAGCATTTTGAACGCAGACGTATAAAAAAACTCGATCGTTATGCTCAGTTTGCCATAGTTGCTTCTAAACAGGCCTTAGAAGATGCTGGGCTTTTGGAAGCTGAATTCGATCGGGATAGAGCTGGCGTATTAATAGCTTCAGGTATTGGCGGCATGTTTACTTTCGAAACTGAGGCTGCTAAGATGGTTACCAAAGGTCCTAAAAGAATTAGCCCATTTTTCGTTCCCAAAATGATTTCCAATGCTTCACCCGCAGAAGTTGCCATAGAATTTAATCTTCGCGGAATTAATTTTAATATAACTTCAGCATGTGCTTCAGCAAATCATGCTTTAGGAACAGCTTTCCGTACAATTCAATATGGGGATGCTGACATAATTTTATCTGGTGGTTCAGAAGCTTCGGTAACTCCACTTACAGTAGCCGGTTTCAGTTCTATGAAAGCACTTAGCACACGCAACGAAGAACCCGAAAAAGCGTGCCGTCCCTTCGATAAAGAAAGAGATGGTTTTATTTTAGCAGAAGGAGCTGGAGTTTTGGTTTTGGAAGAATTGGAACATGCCAAAAAGCGTGGAGCAAAGATCTACGCTGAAATAGTAGGTTATGGCGCTTCTTGCGATGCTTATCATATCACAGCACCTGCTCCGGAAGGAGAAGGCGGTGCTCGAGCCATGAAAATAGCTTTGCAAGATGCGGGCATTAATCCGGAAAAAATTGACTATCTCAATGCTCACGGTACTTCCACGCCGCTCAACGATAAGAACGAAACTACTTCTATTAAAACTGTTTTTAAAGATTATGCCTACAAATTGAAAGTAAACTCATCAAAATCTATGGTCGGCCATACTTTAGGAGCAGCAGCAGGTATAGAAGCAATTGTCTGTTGTAAATCTATTGAAAACAATCAAATTCACCCAACTGTAAATTTAGAAAACCCTGATCCGGAATGCGATTTAGATTACGTTGCTCAAGGCAAAGAAGACTTGGAAATTAAGTATGCGCTAAGTAATTCCCTAGGATTTGGCGGTCATAACGGCGTTTTAATATTCAAAAAATATTAATGAGGAAGAAGAGCGGTGTATAACTGCTCTTCTTTTTATTTTGAAAAATTTCATTAAAAATTTCGTAAAAAGTAAAAATAACGCCGGAGTAGTATCGGATTTAGATAATTTGCAAAAATATATTGGTTATAAATTCGAGAATATTTCACTTCTTAGAGCTGCTCTTACCCATACTTCCTACAAATCGGTAACCAACCATTATTCCGCATTTGAAAGGATGGAATTTTTGGGAGATTCTATATTAGGCTTGGTTGTAGCAGAACATATATTTAATAAATTTCCCAATTATACCGAAGGCAATTTATCTAAACTAAAAGCAAAACTAGTTTCCAGAAAATTTTTGGCATTGAAAGCTAAAAAAATAAACTTGGGTGATTATCTTTTTCTTAGCAGCGAAGCTGCCAAAAATGGGGAACGTTCTTCTAAATCTATTTTAGGTGATGCTATGGAAGCCTTAATTTGTGCCATCTACCTGGATAGTAATCTCGAACAAGCTGCTAATTTTATTCAAAAATTCATCATACGAAACTATAAATCGCCACTTTCTGAAGAAGACATGACCAATTACAAGAGTAAACTCCAGGAATACACTCAATCGAAATATCAGGAAGTACCAGAATATAAGATAATAGGAGAAAGCGGCCCAGATCATGATAAGATATTTACAGCTGAAGTTTGTATTTGTAAAAAAACTTTGGGAACTGGTGAAGGAAGTACAAAAAAAGAAGCACAGCAGCAAGCTGCTAAAGGTGCTTGTAATAAACTTGAACTATAATGAAGATTTTACCACTCTTTATCTCGCATCAAGGTTGTCCTTTTCGATGTATATATTGTAACCAAAAAGCAATTACCAAATCTGCAAGTTTCGATTTTGAAAAAGCTAAGCAGCTTATAGAAAAATTTTCTAATAATCCCGAGATAGAAAAAGAAGTCGCCTTTTTTGGTGGAACTTTTACTAGTATGCCACAAAATCTTCAGCAAAAATACTTTGACTTGATAACGCCTTATAAAGAAAAAATTTCGGGAATAAGAATTTCTACCAGAGCAGATTGCATCGATAACGATATTTTAGAAAATTGCAAAAAAAATAATGTGAAAGTAATAGAATTAGGAATTCAGAGTTTCTCGAATAAAGTTTTAAAACTTAGCAAAAGAGGTTATGATGCCGGGATCGCCAAGAATTCCAGTAGTTTAATAAAGGAATATGGATTATCTTTAGGAATTCAGCTAATGCCAGGATTGCCCGGATTTAACGATACTACTTGGCAAGAGACAATTCATGCTACACTGCAGCTTAAACCTTCTTATGTAAGACTTTATCCTACAATAGTCCTTGAAAATACTGAACTGGCCATACTTTTTATTTCAGGAAATTATAATCCATTATGTTTAGAAAAAGCCTTGAATATATGTGCAGATGCCTGCAAAAGATTTTTAGAAAATGATATTGCAGTTATAAAAATGGGCTTACACTCCGATATTCAAGAAGTAGTCGCTGGCCCTTATCATCCCTCTTTTGGAGAATTAGTTCGAGGTAGAATTTTATGTGAAGATATTTTAAAATATTATGAAAAAAATAAAACTATCTCATTGAATTCGAAATTTATATCCTTACTTACTGGTTTTAAACAAAAAAATGCACATTTCTTAAAAAAGACATTACATATAGATAAGTTGCCCTTAAAGTTAGATTCTCAAACAAAATATTTTGAAATTACTAACCGGAAAGCAAATCTATATTTATGATTTTTATAGCAATAATTTTAGCACTGTTACTAAGCTGGTTATTTTACAAAACTACTGTTCCCCAGCTTCCCATTTTAAAACGTTATTTATTAATGTTTCTGCGTTTTATAGTATTATTTATCGTATTCCTGCTACTACTTAATCCTGTATGGAATTTCTTTTTACAAGAAACAAAAATCGAGAAAGTAATTTTTTTGCAAGATAGCTCCGCTAGTATTGACGAGAAAAAAGAAGCTTTTTTTTCAGAAATTGTGCCAGCTTTACAAAAGAAATATGAAAAAAGGGGATATCAGGTTCAGAACCATTATTTTTCCGATGGCTTAAATGGAGCAAAAGATAAAACCTATTTATCCAAAACACTTTCTGAATTACAGCAAGAATATGAAATGAAGAACATAAAACACATCGTGCTATGTTCGGATGGCTGGTTCCAAGATAACAATTTACAAGAAGTGGAAACCTTAAACATTCCTATTTTTAGTACTGTTCCCAAAAATAAGTTACAATATGAAGATTTACGTATTGAAAATTTAAGCCATAACCTGCAGGCATATATCGATGAAGCTAACCCCTTCATAATTACAGTGGCAGCTTCCAATTATAAAGGAGAAGCAGAAGTCGAATTAAAAATAGATGATAAAATTATAGAAAGTAAAAATTGCAAGTTTGACCAACAAAATTATCAAGAAATCCAGTTTGAACACACTTTTAGAACACCAGGCCTATTTCCTATTGCTGTGGAGGTAAAAAGCGATACTTTAAGTGAATCCAACCAGCAAAATAATAGCATATACAGTGCTGTAAGAGTAACCAAAAACAAATTTAATATTCTTGTGCTAAGCGAAAAATTGAATTGGGATTTAAAGTTTCTGAAAGATGCTATTAACCAGCAGCAAAATTGGAATTATAAAATAAAGATTGCAGAAAATGGCAAATTAACTTTGGAAAGTAATGATTTGAATGAAACAAACATTGTAGTCATCATCAATGCCGATAAATTAAATATACAAAATAAAGAGTTGATAGAAAACTATGTATCTTCTGGAAATGCTGTTTGGAATATTGGTAAGCCACTTTCGGACAAGATTGGCACGACTACAGACAGATCTTTTGCTTCTGCTGTAAAACATAGAATAACAATCGAAGAGGAAGGACAACAATTCATCAACATGAAACTATGGCAAGCTCAGGAAGAAGAAACTCCACCTTTTCCCTATTATTTTGTGAAACCTAAAGCACAAAGTAAGATTTTAGCAAGCTTTCAAAACGATCAGCACTCTCCAGCAATTCTTTTTAATACCTACAACAATGGGAAAATATTGGAATTTGCATTTGAAGATGTATGGCAATGGCAAATGAAAATAGATGATTCTTATTATAACACTTTTGTTTCCAATATTTTAAAATGGTTAGGAAGTGACCAAACAGATAGATTTATAGCATATCCAAATCAAAATAGTTATATTCAAGGGGAAAATATAAAAATATTTTTACAAGCTTACGATGAAACTTATGCTCCAATACAAACCTTGGATTCAAAAGTGGAGATTTTAGATGATAACGGTGTGCAAGTACTAGAAAAATATATGTCTGCTAACAATGGTAAATATGAAGCAGAATTTTCTTCACAATTAGAAGAAGGAAGATACACTTTCCAAGTTACAGAAAATAATTTGAATTTACAAGCTGAGGGCGAATTTATAGTCCAGGATTCTCAATTAGAAAAATTTCAACTTGGCTTTCAAATCAATACTTTAAATTATTTAAGCAAAATTACCGGTGGCAAATCTTTAAAAACAGCTGAAGACTTAAACATTGAACCTGCTAAGCATATAATAGAAGAAAAAGAGCAACAAATACCACTTTATAAAAAATGGTATGTCATCGCTCTTTTTATTGTTTGTTTTAGTTTAGAGTTATTATTACGTAGGAAATGGGGACTGCTTTAACCCAAAGGTTTTCCTCCAACCCCAAAGTTAGTTCGTTCTACTTCGTCAATACGTACATAAACAGCTGCTGCAGATTTGCCTGTAACATCTGTAACAGCTTGCGTTAATTTCTTTATTAATTCCTCTTTCTGCTTTTTACGTAATTTTCCTGCATTTTCCAAAGTTACTACTGGCATAAAAAACCTCCTAAAATTTGAATTTAATTCCAGAACTTATTCCTAGTCCTCTTGATTTGGCAATTAGACCGTTCATATAAGTTAGTTTAGTAGTGTAGGCAAAGTTTTTTAAGTCTATTCCCCAAGCAAAATTCCAACGAACATCTTCTGCAAAGCCGGTTGAAATTTGTAATGGTAACCAAGGCACAGGATTAAGGAATATACCAAGCTCTACTCCTTCCCAAATATAATCGGAAGAGGTATATTTAAAAAATCCATTCACTTTTTTATATAAATTATGTTTTACCCCACATACAAAAGTAAGTTTTAATCTTACTTCTCTTTTATCTACCCGCAAAGAATCATTCTCGTAGCTTTCATCAAATGGCTCATAATCTTCATCAAAATAGAGTAAAGAATCTACATAAGCTCCAGTATATTCAGCACCAGCTAAATCTTCATAATTCAATTTAGCAAAGATATCATCTAAAGAAAAATGAAACCATCCTTCTGGTAACTTGGCTGTAAAGCCCAATCCTAAACCTAAATTAGTATTCAAATGAGTATCTTCGTCAGAATATTCGTAATTGATATTGTATTCATAATAGGTGCTATCTTCGCATGTTCCAAATCTCTGTGAACTGCTTGTTACTTTTCCATAAGCCAAAGAATTGTAAAGATTAAGGTTTGCACCGAAATAAATAGGCATGGTACGCACATAATTCACAGTTTCATTCCATATTGTTGATGATGTTTTTGATTCAGGAATAAAATTCATTCTGAGAGGTTTGTCATAAGCATAAGTAGCCTGGATTTTAACAAAGCCATAACCATGTGAACCTTCTCCACTATTGCTAACATAATGATCATCTTCATTTCCATAAAATACCAATTCCGTATATTTCTTTTCTAACATCTTGGCATCTATTTTAGCATATACAGAAGTAGATAAATTCCAATTGTTATATCCAAAACTGAGTGGCTTATAATTCATATAGAAATTCATATTTAGATCATCTTTAGTTAAAGTTTGCTTTTCTGAATTTGTGAGATTATGCTCAGCTTCAAACATAGAAAGGTCACTTAAACTAACCAGACTATTGTAAAGTGAAATATTATGGGCTAGACCAGGAAAATAGAATTCAATATGATTTCTTTGAGCTATTGAGGCCGGATTTTCAGAAAAATTATCGAAATATGCCCAAATAGATATATTCATGCTTAAAATCAACATAATAAATAATATTTTTTTCATTATCTCCTCCTATTCCTAGTCTTCCAAAAGATGGTCGCCCATTTGAACTTCTATTATTAATTCTGCTTGCATTTGTATACTGCCTGTTAATGGTGTGCCTGGTTCGCTATATAAACCTAATCTTGTACCAATATAAGTAATCTCTTCTAATAAGTATTCCAAATCTGTTTGTTGAATTTGTACTTGAATTTCTTGTAGCTCCTTTTCATTAGTAGTTTGCAAATATGGAACACTTATTACTTTAACCTTGGTTGTATCTGGATTATCAAATTCATAGATCTGTTGTTTTAGTTCAGTCTCAGATCTGCAAATTAAAATATCGGCTGCTACTTCAATGCCGGTAGTATTTAAGTATTTTAGTTTTATTATTCCATTTTTAAAAGTGTCATAAATTTGCTCGTCGAAATCTGAAACATCTTCTTCGTTTACTTTTGGCTCGCCTTCTTCTTTAGGAATAAGCCAG
>JAXHUB010000030.1:0-4669 GCA_034189845.1 Candidatus Cloacimonadota bacterium
TGCTGCCCGGTTGCTACATTAACTAAGCTACAGTAATAAACCCCGGAAGCCTGCTTCTGGGCGTTCCAGGTAACCTGATGATTCGATGTTTCAATAATTTCACTCGTTTTTATCGTTTTCACCTTTTGGCCTTTCACATTAAAGATATTTATTTGCAGGTTATCGTAATTATTTGCCTTGATCTGAAAAGTAACGGTTGGATTAAATGGATTCGGGTGAGCGGTAAGAGTTGCTTTGGGTGGCTGTGGAATTGCTTCCTCTTCGTTAGCTGTGTCGTATATCTGGCCATTACCACCATACACAAACACATAGCCCCGGCCATTATGGGGATGCACCCCTACATTAGTAGGAGCACCTACAGCCAGATCGGCATACTCGTCACCATCGAAATAACCCATAGTTAATGAATAACCAAAAAGATCTTGAATTATGTTAACACTTTCAGTGAATTCCAGATCCACTACATTATTGGGATCCTCTCCACCCAGATATAAATACGCTTTGCCATTACCACCAGCATAGTGATAGCCAATAGCAAGGTCATCATAACCATCATTGTTCACATCACCATAGTCGAACCCATAATCAAGAGAGGTTCCTCCACCTCCTCCGTAGGGTAGAAGCAAATCATATTGGTTGGTTATGTTTTCCTGACCATACCAAATATAAGTACTGGTGTTGGTGCCAAAATGACCCACAAAATCATCATATTCATCTCCATTGAAGCGGCCTGCCGCTTTACCTAATGTCATAAATGTTTCAGGTTCATCCCAAAGAACCACGTCTGGTTCCGAATCGATCTCTTCTCTGCCATAGTAAAGGGTGTTAGTGAAACGTTCCTCTTCATATTCATCATAATAGGCATAACCTATAGTAAAATCATCATAGCCATCATTGTTTACATCTCCCACACCTGACATGCTATCAATATAACCTATGCCCTCTTCAGTTATTACCTCTTTTACTATCTGGGTATCGCTGCCATAGCATATACAAAACTTGGAAGGAATATCTTGATCTAAGGTTGAAGCCGTAATTACTCCAGCATCATCAAAACCATCAGCATTTACATCTCCCAAAGGTCTTACTTTGTATGTTACATAATCACCTTCCGGAAGAAATTGTACATCAGGTTCTAGTTCTTGCTGATCATTGCCAAAGTATATGTCTATATACCAGTATCCATTTAATCCTCTATTAACCCCCAAGTCTTCATAACCATCACCATTCATGTCTCCTAAATTGTCGAAACGGTATAATACTTTTGATTCTTCTGTACCTTCTAAGCCAAAGTCATATTCAGCATCAAAATCAGGCCCTCCCTCGTAGAAATAGAGTTTGCCAAAACCTGTTTCAGAGGTTCCTTCTGGCCATTGTGGTGCCCAAATTACTAACTCATCAAAGCCATCTCCGTTGAAATCTAACGAGGTCATATTCATGCCCAATTTATCAAATTCATTCTCACCTTCTATATATGCTATGGCTTCCATGCTGTTATCACAGAAGAGTAATACGGGTATTATTATTAATAACACATAAATAGTTAAATTTTTCATCAAACGCTCCCTTGCATTTTTGCTTAATTAATTTTAACAACTACTATTTGTTGGTATATTTGCTTGCTGTCAAGTTTGTTTTGTATTTTAGGAAGATGATTTTAACAAAAGCCGGACATGCTGATCCCAACCTTCTCCATCAATAAGTGGAGCATTCATCCGCCTCTGGCGTGATTTATAAGCCTTTGGCTTATTCAGCAGGCGAGGTTGCGCAACCTCGCTTGCAAAACCCTTTGTATTTTCCCTTGAAAAGGGAAATTTATGAAATTCAAAGAAGAAAATATCTTATATTTAGATCCTTCCGCCTTCGCACCACTTCGGCGAGACAGGTCGTCGATCGAGTTCGGAGATTTCCTCAGAATGACACGATTTCTTGCTACACTAAGAACAAGTTCGAGGTCTGTCTCTGAATGACAGCTTTTTTCGGCTTTAGTGAAAATAACGTATAGAAATTACAAATAGCAGCGTTAATAAAAATATTCTGTTTGAGTTCCGTTTTATCGGAATGAGTTAATATTTTTTAGCTGCTATGCAGGAATTTTAGTTATTTTTACTGGGCCGAGAGCTTTTTTTGTTTCGTTTTTTTGTCGGTACAAAAAAATGAAAGTATGACCCACAGAGGATGGACTTTGGTTCCCAAGTTCTCCCTCTCTATCTGGCTGCATAGGGAGCTAAAGGGTGAGCAAATAATCTTCAGTACCCTGTCATACTCGCTTTACATTTCATTACGAAGCAAATGAATGTACAACGAGGACTGCAAACAAAAGCTTCTTTGTATTTTTAAACCCAATTCCCATCAATACACAAACACTACGCCGCTGCTGGGGAAGACCCATTCATCTGGTTGAGCTTGTACTCTTATCTCGCCTTTTTTTTCCGTAATTTGCGGGAATTTGCTGCGGCCAGAGAAGATAGGGACTGCTTCTACCTCCTGCAAAATATCGCCAAAAATAAAGCGAATATCCACTCCCTGTGTCAGTTCGATAAGGTAAACACTCAGCTGGTGTGAACTTTTAGGGTAATAGGTACTGGTAGAGATAGAAAATTCCACCTCCTGGCCTACTAATTCCGCCAGTTTTTCATGCTGGCAGCGAATTTCCAAACAGCCATTTTTGTAGCTGGCAGTGTAATCCAGCTCCACACCGTTTATTTGCACGGAATTAATTTTAAACTGGTCGGTATCCAAATTTGAATTCAAAAGCCAGCGATATTCCACATCGGTACGACGAAAATATTGTTCTAGCTTGGCTTCATCGGGTGCACAAGCCACATAAAAGTAGTCATGTTGCAGTTTTTTGGAAAACCTCAGAGTAGTTTTCGCCAAAAAATAATCCCGAAACTCAGGTTTGGCAGGTTGCATAAATTCTATAGTGTGCCTGAATTTCCTACGATAGTGAATATCCCTATCGCGTTCACTAAAAAATCGTTTCAGCACATCTTCGTATATCAGATTAGCTATCTCTTTGCTCTGCAAGCGATGCTCTATAGCTGTCTCGATAATATCGGTAAGCTTTTTATTGGAAAAATCGGAAGGCACAAAATCTCGTCTCAAAAAGGGGGAACTGGCAATTATCTTACCATTCTGTTTGTAATAGCGCTTGGCTCTTCTTCCTATTTGACACAAAATTTCGTAAGCACTTCCGCCATAGAGTGCGGTCAGATTTTCTGCTCTTATCTCGGCAAAATTATTACCCAGCAACATCACTTCATCTCCCAGATTGACTTTTTCCAACTGGGAAACATCCACCGCGCTCATATCCATGCTTATTTTTCCTAAAATAGGGCAAAGCTGGTTATTAACAACAGCAAGTGCTTTATTGGAAAGCATGAAGTCGTAGCCATCGGCATAACCAACCGGTAAAATTGCATACTTCATTTTTTTCGGAGCAATAAAAGTACGATTATATCCTATTGAATCACCTTTCTCGGCTATTTTAATTTGTGATATTTTGGTTTTATACCTCATTACTGGTTTCAAGTCAATTTTTCCCTGCAAACTTCTATCAGCGTAAATTCCGTAGCTCAGCAATCCTATTCTAACCAGATTGGTAAATTGCACTTGAGCATTCACCGCTCCGCTACTGTTTTCTATATGCACAAATCTGGGCAAGATATCAATTTCCTGAATTACTTTGGAAAATAACTGAGTTTGTTTTTCAGTGAATTTTGAATCATCTTCTGCTGCTGAATAGTGAGAAAAAACACCTATGATATTCAATTTATCTAATTTCTTAATTTTGGAAATATTATGAGCAGCATTTTTAAAATTGAATCCACTGCGCCCCATACCTGTATCTATATTCACATGTATAGAAAGTTCATCTTGCAGTTGTTTATTCAATTCCATAGCAAATCTCAATGTGGAAACGGTGGGTGTGAGGTTATTTTCGATTATTATAGGAATCTCCGAAGTTAGTGAAGGCGACAAAATAAGAATGGGGCTGGTAATACCCTGGAAACGTAACAGGGTGCCTTCTTCGGCATTAGCTACTCCCAAATACACTGCCCCAAGTTCAAGCGCTTTTTTAGCTATTTGATAGCCACCATGACCATAGGCATCTGCCTTTACTATCTGCATGAAAGACTTCCTGCCTATAAATTTTTTCAGCTCAGATATGTTATATGTGAAATTATCCAGATCTATCTCTGTCCAGCTGCGATCTTTTTGCAATTTAAGTCCTTCCGATTTTAAAACTGATTAAATTTTTTAGAAAAACTTAGCTGCAATTGTAGCTAATCGAGAACGTTCACCCTTTGTTAACGTAATATGTCCAACTAGTTCCTCTTCTTTGAATTTTTCCACAGCGATGCTAAGACCATTACTTTCCGAATCCAGGTAGGGTATATCTATCTGGTAAGGATCGCCAGTGATGACAATTTTGGTTCCTTCACCTGCTCTTGTTATTATCGTTTTCATCTCGTGCGGGGTTAAGTTTTGGGCTTCGTCGATAACTAAAAATTGTTCTGGCAGACTACGCCCGCGAATGTAGGTGAGAGGTTCCAGTTCAATGAAACCAAAATCTAAATAATCTTGCAAAGAAGGTTCTTTCTTTCCAAATATTTTGCCATTGTCATTATCTTCCTGTTCCTTACGGGTAGAAAGCAAGATCTCC
>JAXHUB010000031.1:0-816 GCA_034189845.1 Candidatus Cloacimonadota bacterium
TTAACCGTGGAAACAGCTACTATTTTCCCCAGAAAGTAATTCCAATGTTACCAGAAAAAATTTCCAATAAATTATGTAGCCTAAGACCCTATGAAGATAAACTAACTCTTACAGTTAAAACTGTATTCGATAATAACTTCCAAATAAAAAAACAAGAAGTAACCGAGAGTATTATTCGCTCTGATGCACGTTTTTCCTATGAAGAAATTGATAAGCTTTTTGATGGACATGATATTGATATCGAGCCGGAATTGGTAGAAATGCTTAATAACATGAGAAAACTATCCAAAAAGCTTTCTAAACAAAGAGTTAAGGAGGGTTATTTAAACTTCAATCTTCCCGATACTGAGTATCTATTTGATGATGAAGGAAATATCGTTCATTTAAAAAGAAGTAAAGAGACAGATTCTCATAAATTAATTGAGAATTTCATGCTGGTAGCAAATGAATTTATTGCCAAAAAGCTTTCTCATAAACCAACTATATATCGTGTTCATGAAGATCCCGATGAGGATAGACTTTATGATCTGCAGAATTTGCTTAAATTTTATAGGATAAAGATGAAATTAAACGAAGATCTGAATGCTACCCTGCAAGCAGCTTTAAATAAGATGCCAAATCAGAAGTATCATCGTGTTTTCGATAGAATGATACTACGAAGTATGAAAAAAGCGCATTATGATACTAAAAATAATGGTCATTTTGGTTTAGCTATGCAAAACTATACCCACTTTACTTCACCTATTCGCCGTTTGTGCGATCTAGTAATTCATCATCAAATAAAATCGGATTTACGCAAAGAAAAGGAGAAATTCA
>JAXHUB010000031.1:826-2957 GCA_034189845.1 Candidatus Cloacimonadota bacterium
GCAGATGAATCGGAACGAGAAATCGATCTTAAAAACAAGATAAAATTCATGAAAACAAAAGTTGGTGAAAAGTATAAAGGTATGGTTGTTTCTATTCATCCAAAATCAATGATTGTTGAACTGGATCGTTTTCCAGTAACAGGTATTATTAACATTACCAATATGAAAGATGATTTCTATATTTATTACGAAAATAATAGGACTCTGGCTGGCAAAAGATCTGGAAAAGTATATAAACTTATGGATGAATTGGAAGTTACAGTTGCACGCGTAGATGACGATATTTATTTCCAACCTACTTTAAAAAGTTAAATTACATGATTGTATATAATATTTTAGTTGTGATAGTAGCTGCTATCTCTTTGCCATATATATTAATAAGATTTAAAGGCAAAGAGCGAAAGCAACGGTTGGGTTTCATAGGCAAGCCATTTTCACAAAAAACAATTTGGATACATGCTGCCTCTGTTGGGGAAGTGAATGCGGCTAAAGATCTTATTAAAAAAATACACAACAACCAACAAGTAGTAGTTACCACTATGACGGCAACTGGGCAGAAAATCGCCTCTTCCCTACCTGTAAAAACATTTTTTTTACCCTTTGATTGCATATTAATGATGCTAAGAGCTTATAAAAGATTACAACCTAAGGCAATAGTTTTGGTTGAAACAGAATTTTGGCCAAATATGCTGTGGATTGCTAAGTTAAAAAAAATACCTGTGTTTGTTGTGAATGGAAGGCTTTCCGATAAATCTTTTAGAAATTATTTAAGAACTTCCTTTTTTTGGAAAACACCATGGAAAGCAATTAAAGCTGTTAGTGCACAAACCAAGTTAGATATGGAAAAATTTAAGAAATTGGATTTTTCTGATGTAAAAAATAACGGAAATCTTAAATTTAATATACAATTGCCATTTTATCATAAGAAAGAGCTCAGAAATGAATATGGCTATTCTGAGAAGGACTTTATTGTTGTGTGGGGTAGTAGTCGTCCTGGCGAAGAAAAGCTACTCAGAAGTATATTTGCCAGCTTAGAAGAGAAAATTACTGATTTGTGTCTTATAGTAGTTCCCAGGCATTTGAACAGAATGTCGGAAATTAAGGAAATTTTTCCTGATTTCGGCTTATTTTCCCGAGAAAATAGAAAGTCAAAACACATAATTGTAGATGAGATGGGTCAGTTAGCTAAGCTTTATTCCATTGCCGATTTGGCTATAGTTGGAGGAAGTTTTTATGATTTTGGAGGACATAATCCTTTAGAGCCTGCATTTTATGGGATTCCAATAATAATGGGTCCATATTATTCTTCTTGCCAAGATTCTGTGAATAAGCTACAAAAAAATGAAGCGATTGTAATTTCCGATCCAAAAAACTTGAAAAATGACATCATTTCTTTATTCTATAATGAAGAAATCCGAAAGAAACTAGGTAAAAGGGCAAAAAAAACTATGCAAGAAAATAGTGATAATCTACAAAACACTTATAATTTTTTGAAAGAAAGGCTACAAAATGTTTAGTAATACTTCATTTCACTATTACCTACTTCCATTTTTGATCTTTTTATCTAGGATTGCTGATGTTACTTTAGGAACTATTCAGATAATATTTGTGGCCAAAGGAATGAAATATTTAGCACCGCTTGTAGGTTTTTATAGAAGTGTTAATATGGTTAGTGGCAATGGGAATAGAGATGGTGAGAATTATAACCAGTAAAAATGCAAAAGAGCTTATATCTCACCATCGTAGTCTGGATTTTCGGGTTACTCATATAACTGCATCCGATAATGATGGAGTGGTTGAAGTAATTTATTTGCCCTTAAGAAGGCGAGAAATAAACGATGTATTAGACATTATGATTAAGCATAATCCCATTTACTCCATTACCGATACTAGAAATTTAAGTTCTGGTGCTTCACCAGTTCCTAAACGACAAATATTTTTACATAAAAGAATGTTCGGTTTTAGAAGAAAATCTAAATAGGCTTGGGAGGTTAATATGCGTGAAGCTTTGTTTTACAAAAAAATAAAAGCCAATAAAGTTCAATGTGAGCTTTGCCCACATTTCTGTGTTATTCCACCAGGAGAAGAGGGCATTTGTCGCTGCAGAAGAAACCTTGAAGGTAAATTATTT
>JAXHUB010000032.1:0-5904 GCA_034189845.1 Candidatus Cloacimonadota bacterium
TGGAGATTTCTCCACTTCAGCCTGCGGCTTCCGGTCGAAATGACGCAATACCGTCACCTCGAGCGGAGTGGAGAGGTCTCCAAAAAATAATAAATAGTTTGTTTATAGAGATTTCTCCATGCGCTTCGCTTAGTCGAAATGACGTAATACTGTCATCTCGAGCGAAACGAAGTGGAGTCGAGAGATCTCATTGGAACTATTAAAATAATAGAGATTTCTCCACTTCAGCCTGCGGCTTCCGGTCGAAATGACGCAATACTGTCACCTCGAGCGGAGTGGAGAGGTCTCTGGAAGAAAGCATTTTTTGTGCTTTAGCTGGAGGGGTGCTGAAAAGTATTATTATTTGAATTAGCCCTATCTATTTTCCAAATATTTTTAAATTGTTAGTTTTATTTAATTCTATACTTGCCTAAAAAAGATTTTAATAGATTTTGTCTTTTAAACAAAAAATGGACTGTAATTTATGACGAAGATAAGAGTTTTAGCAGAAGAAGTAGCAAATAGAATAGCAGCTGGCGAGGTAATAGAGCGTCCTGTTTCGGTAGTGAAGGAATTAACGGAAAATGCTATTGATAGTGGTGCAGATAAGATCACAATTTCCATAGAAAAAGGTGGAAAAAAGTTAATACAGGTAACAGACAATGGTGCTGGTATGAGTGAAGATGATGCGATGTTGGCCTTCGAGCGACATGCTACCAGCAAGATACACACTGTAGCAGATATTTTCCGCATCTCCTCTTTGGGATTTCGAGGTGAAGCTTTACCTAGTATAGCAGCTGTGAGTCGTTTGGTGCTTATTACGCGTGAGCCGCAGAGTGAATTGGCCACCAGGATTGAGTTCAACGGCGGTCAACTACGCGATGTTAGTAAAACTTCCGCCAATAAAGGCACCAGTGTATCGGTTAGTAAACTTTTTGCCAATGTGCCAGCACGTAAGAAATTTTTAAAATCAGACCAAGTAGAGTTCAAGCATATTTTGAACTATATCCACTATCAATCAGTATTATATCCCCAAATTCATTTCAAGTTCATTTCCAATGGTAGCCAGAAACTGAACTATCCTGCAGTGGAAAATGCGCAAAAGCGTATGATGGCTATATTCGGCAGTGATTTTTTAAAGCAGGATTTCATCAAAATAGATGCCCGTAAGAATTTTGCTACTATAAAGGGTTACATCAGTGGTTTGGAAGAAGAAAAACAGGGACTTATAGATTATCGTTATCTTTTCGTGAATGGACGTTTTATAAAAGATAAAATTGTGGCACACAGCATAAGAGCTGCTTACGAGCCATTCATAAAGAAATTACGTATTTTTCAGAAAGGAAAAACACCTCCTTACATCCTTTTTTTGAACGTGGAACCTCAACAGGTAGATTTCAATGTGCATCCAGCTAAATTGGAATTGCGCTTCCGTGACCCCGGCCAAGTACACGCTTTTGTGAAAAATGCACTTACCGAAGCCCTATTGAAGTATGAGGAAAAAAAATACAACGAGATAAAATCTAAATTGCATTCGGGATTAAAAAGCAGTAAAAGTACTAATTTGGAAAACAGGATATTTTCCAATAAAACCGATAAAAAGCGTTTTAAAGAGTATAAAAAGGAATTTTCCAATCTTTACCAACCCGATATTTTCCAAACTGAAAAAGAGTTTGAAAAGCAGCAAATAAAATCGCCTTTTATTTCCAAACAAGATATTTTTCTGCGGTCGGAAGAAGAGGTTATAAATCCCTGGCAGTTGCACCAGAGTTATATTTTTGTTCAAGTTCAAGATGGACTTATAGTTATCGATCAGCATGCTGCGCACGAGCGCATAATTTACGAAAAGATATTGCATCGTATTCATGGAGCTCCTGCTCAAACTCAAAAATTACTTTTTCCCATTGTAATAAATATACCACCTTATCTGCAGCACACGGTACCACAGTTGATTTCTCAGAATAAGCAAGTATTTCAAAAGATAGGATTTTCTATAAAAACATTTAGTGGCAACGATATTGTGATAGATGAAATTCCGGCTGAATTGGAAGATTGGGATGGGGGCGAGGTTTTTCTTGATATTATGAAACAACTGCAGGAAGAATTGGAAGAAACCGAAGATTTTCGGGATGGCATTTCCAAATCGGTGGCCTGCAAAGCAGCTATAAAAGCTGGCAAAAAGCTTTCTAAAAAAGAAATGTTGAAGCTTATCAACGATCTTTTCGCCTGCAAAGTGCCCTATTTCTGTCCGCATGGGCGTCCTTTGATAATAAAAATGACCTTGGAAGAGTTCGAGAAGAAGTTCAAACGAATCGAGACATGAAAATTCCAATAATAACCATTCAAGGTACTACAGCAGTAGGAAAAAGCGATTTTGCATTGCAGCTGGCACAAGAGTTCGAAACACAAATTATCTCTGCCGATTCACGTCAAGTATACAAATATTTAGATATTGGAACTGCCAAACCCACGATTCAAGATAGAAAAAAAGTCCAACACCATCTTATAGATATTGTTACTCCCGATGATCAATATACAGCAGGCGATTTCAGCAGAGAGGCAGACAAAATAATTTCCGAATTACATAAAACAGGGAAAATTCCCATAATAGTAGGAGGAACTTGGTTCTATATTAAAGCTCTATTACAAGGATTGGCCAAAGTTCCTTCAATTCCTGAAAATGTTAGAGAGAATTTATGGCAGCTTTATAAAAAGAAGGGTAAAAAGTATTTGTATAACAAATTGCAGCAGGTAGACACAAAAGCAGCAGAGAAGATAAATCAGAATGATTTGCAAAAAATGCTGCGAGCTTTGGAAGTGTGGGAATATACTAGACAGCCACTTTCCTCTTATTGGCAGCAGCAAAAAGGAAAACAGCGTTATCTTCCCATTAATATTCTTTTATATATGAACAGGAGTGAACTATATGGCAAAATTAACACCCGCATCGATAGGATGATAGAAGCTGGTTTGCTACAAGAGATAAAACAGTTGTTAAAAAATTACTCAGAAGATGCTCCAGGTATGATAACAGTGGGCTATCGCGAATTCTTTCCATATTTTAGTGGTAAGAGTTCTTTGCTAGAATGCGTACAGCTGGCAAAGCAGCATACCAGGAATTTTGCTAAAAGACAGATTACATGGTATAGAAAGCAGGAATTTGATTTGACATTGAATGCAAATGATATTAACTTACTACAAGTTACAAAGGAGTTAAAGAAAATAGCGAAGGGACTTTGGTTATGATAGTTGCAACTGTAAACGATTATAAAATTTCTGAACAAGAGTTTTTGGCAGAGTTAAAGCAAGTTATGCAGCAGATGAAATTGGAAGAACCAACAGAAGAAGCCAAGCAGAGAGCTTTAGAACAGCTAATCGATGGTATTTTGTTGTTGGAAGAAGCTAAAAAATCGGAGATAGAGGTAGATAAAGAGCAGGTAGAGAATCAGATTTTGGATTATATGCTCAGCTTTACTTCCGAGGAAGAATTTTGGAAAACATTACAGCAAAATAAGATTGATATGGATACATTTCGTGAGCAAACACGGAATAAACTTCTTATAAAGAAATATATCGAGAAAAAATTTCCTCCCAAAGATGACATTCCTGCGCAAAAGTTAAAAGATGTCTATTTGGAAAATAAGGAAGCATTTCGCACTCAGAAGATGGTGAAAGCTTCTCATATACTTATTAGAAAGAATGGTCATGAAAGCTATCAGCGTATTAAAGCAATTAAAGAGAAAATAAAAAGCAAAGAGGATTTCAAAGAACAGGCAGCCAAATGCTCCGAATGTCCCAGTTGCTGTAAGCAGGGAGATTTAGGATACTTTACCAAAGGAAAAATGATACCGCAATTTGAGAAAGTTGCTTTTTCGATGGAAGTAAACCAGATAAGTGATCCGGTGGAAACACCTTTTGGTTACCATATCATAATGGTTACAGATAAAAAAGAGAGTAAAACAGCTGATTTCGATGAAATAAAAGATGCTTTGGAAAGTAGATTAAAACAAATTGATAGCGAACTGCAGCTTATACGCCATCTCAAAAAATTGCGGATGAGATCCGAAATAATAGTTAATCGAGATTACATATATCGAGGTAAAAAATGGCAACTTTAGGAGTTAATATAGATCATATAGCTACTCTACGAGAAGCAAGAAAAGGAGTGGAGCCAGAGCCAGTATATGCTGCCTCCATAGCCGAGCAAAACGGAGCCGATCAGATAACGGTTCATCTGCGTGAAGATAGAAGACATATTCAACTGCGTGATGTAAGGCTTTTGCGACAAGTAATTCAAACCAAGTTAAATCTGGAAATGGCTGCGACCGAGGAGATGATAGCAATAGCAGAATCGATAAAACCTGATACTGTTACTTTGGTACCCGAAAAGAGAGAAGAGCTAACTACTGAAGGTGGTTTGAAACTTACCGAACATCATCGCGGAGTAATAGAGCGCTTAAAAAAAAGCGGAATTGAGGTAAGTGTATTCATCGAGGCTGATCCCAAAATGATAAAAACAGCAATAAAATATGAAGCCGATGCTGTGGAGATACACACTGGTACTTATGCTAATTTAAAAGATCCCGATAAAATAGAAAATGAGTTACAGCGCATCGAGAGAGCAGTTAAAACGTTGGCTACAAATAAATTAAGAATAGCGGCAGGCCATGGTTTGAACTATTTTAATATAAAACAACTTAGAGCCATAGAGGGAATAGAGGAATACAACATTGGCCACAGTATTATTAGCCGTGCCGTTTTCAGCGGTTTGGCTGAAGCGGTTTATTCTATGAAGCTTTTGGTGGAATAATTATTTCGTAATACTTGTATTATTTTTTCTTGTAGATTCAAAAGCAGCTTGTTCGGCATGTCGAATAAGCTGCTCTATATTATTTATACGATCGTTAGATGCAATTCCCCAGCCCAATTTCACAATGCTAAGGTTATTTATTTTTTGCAGTTGTGAATTTATTTGTTTAATCTTTCTTTCACATTCTTCTACAGTAGTGGCCGGAAAGACAATAGCAATAGTATCATTGTAGATTCTGCCGATAATATCTAATTCAGAGATATTTTTCCGTATAATATCGTTAACCTTGCAGGCTGTTTGCTGAATCGCCTTTAATCCAAATGTTCTTAAAATTATATCGTAGTTATTTACCTTTAACGCAGCTGCCGAGAGGGTGGAATTGGTTTTTTGCAGTAGTTTGAATATGTACTGAGCTCTGTGGCAGAAGTATTTGTAGTTATACATTCCGGTAATGCTGTCTGTTTCGCGCATGCTTTCTATTTGGTCTCGCTGTTGTTGGAAACTAATTCCCAAGCTTATTATGAAACTGTGAATTTGTAAGAGTGTATATTCCAATTCGTTAAATTTGCCTTCTAATTTATCTACAAACATAAATCCAAGTAATTCGTGATTGTTGTGGAGAGGTAGAATAACCAGATGTGAATAATTTTTTTCAAACTTGAATTTTCCGTTTTCAGATAGAATAAGTGGCTTCAGATTTTTTATTTTCTTTATGAGCTCATCTTCAGTAGTGAAGTAAGATTTTTTTTCGAAACTATGACTCACATTGCGAGTTATTTTTAATCTATACAGATTTTGTTTTTTCAAATAGATGCCTAAAGATTGAAATTCAATATCCGATTTTATGGTGCGGATGATTTTACTTAAATTCTCTTCTAAATTATTATGCTGCTGCAATTCACTCAACAAAATGCCAAGTTTATTCAAGTAATTCATTGCTTTTCTCCTTAGTATTCTATGCGCTCTGTCCATGAAATTTCGGAAGAATCTCCAGCTGCTACTTTTTGAGTGAAGGATATCTTGTTAGCGTTTTCCTTTTTATATTCCAAGCTGGAATTTAGTATCTGCCAATCTCCGCCTAAATTGTGTTCAACAACTATGGTTTTGTCTTTTTC
>JAXHUB010000033.1:0-8839 GCA_034189845.1 Candidatus Cloacimonadota bacterium
ATATGGTTCAGGGTAAAGTTCCCAATGCTTTCGCTGTGGTTAATCCAAAACAACAAGAGTGCAATTACCCTTTTGATATGATAGCAGGAGTAACTATTTCTTACTTTCTGGTACAAAAAATGGCAGAAAAACTGGCAACTCAAATCGATAATAACTATCTTTTCTGGGTAGCAGCTGGCACTATTGCCGATAAGGTTCACATGCTTGGTATTAACAGAATCTTGGTGAGATATGTTCTTAAAAATTGGCATCTATTTGATGATTCCACCTTGCTTCATCTTAAAGATTTTTTGTGGGAAGCAGATAGCTTTCGTTCCAAAATGGGAATGATTAACTTTATTAATAGACTCTTTGCCAACGGCAGAAAACCACGCGGAGAAAACGTTTCACTAAGAACTTTGTTAGTCCCAGATTCAGAAAAACATAAATTGTTATTAAATTTAATGAATTGGATGAACAAACACGAAAAAGAAAGTGAATCCCTGAACCAAAAATTTCAAACTATATTGCAAGAAAAAAAAGTTGATAACAGTTTCATCTTTTATGATGATGAAGACATTATACCTCATTCTTTTTTGGGAAGAATAGCTTCTGTAGTTTCAGGAGAATACAAAGTGCCTGCCATTATCTTAAAGGAAAAAGAAAATACTATATTTTGTGAAGCTCGCTCTACAGAAGGTTTTAGTTTAATTGATCTTTTCCGAAAATTAGATTCTCTGCTAATCCAATTTGGCGGTCATGTTCACGCTGCTGGTTTTACTGCTAAAGCAGAAAATAAAGAAAAAATTATCTCTACAACTGAAGAATACATCCAAAATAATTCAAAAAAAATAAAAATGAATCAAATTTTAAATATTGATGCTATCTTAAATTATGATAATGTGGAAGAATTTTACAATTTTTTATACAACGACATAGACGTCTTGCAACCTTTTGGTCAGCAAAATCCTCCACCAACTTTTCTTTTCAAAAATTTTGATGTGACCCGAGATTTTTTCTATTGGGGAAAATTGAAATCTTGCTTTTACGCTGGAAAAATTTACGATGTTGTTTTCACTTTAAATGGAAGTAAACCCAAAATAATCGATTATAAAGAAAAATAGGAGTGATGTTGTTTTCACTTTAAATGGAAGTAAACCCAAAATAATCGATTATAAAGAAAAATAGGAGTAGCGATGACTATCAATAAAGAATTGTGTGATGTTTGCAGCACCTGTGTAGCTGTTTGCCCAGTTGCTGCTATTACAATTTCAGAATTTGAAGCAGTTATTGATAACGAAAAATGTATAGAATGCGGGAAATGCATTACTGTATGCCCTATCAAAGCTATAAAGGAAGGTATACATGATTGAAGACAGATATGATGTGGTAGTAATTGGAGCCGGACCAGCCGGAAGCGTTGCTGCTCGATTTGCAGCCGAAAAAGGTGCTTCCGTTTTAATATTGGAACGAGATAGAGAACCTGGAATACCAGTTCGCTGTGCTGAAGGTGTTTCACACGACGGTATTGCACCATTTATTAAGATCGATAAACGATGGATTGCTACAAAAATTAAAACTGCTGGCTTGCATGCTCCAAATGGTAAAAAAGCTGTGATGTATAATAATGGAGATGGCTATGTTTTGGAAAGAAGAATTTTCGATACTGAACTATGTAATATAGCCTGCCAAAAAGGAGCTACCCTATTAACAAAGGCCGATGCAGTGGGTTTGGTTTGGGAAAACAGTAAAATAGTTGGGGTAAAATATAGGCACTTAAATCAAAAAAAAGTAGTGAGATGTAGTTTAGTTATTGGCGCTGATGGAGTAGAATCTCAAGTTGGTCAATGGGCAGGAATTGATACCAGTGTTAAATTAAGAGATATAGATACTTGTGTGCAATATACCTTAACTAATATAGAAATTGAAGACACTGAAAGATGTGAATTTTATTTCGGAACCAAAATAGCTCCTGGCGGTTATATTTGGATTTTTCCTAAAAGTAACAATACGGCAAATGTTGGCATAGGAATAGCTGGAAATTTGGCTAAAGAAAAAGGACCAAAAGAATATCTTGATGATTTTTTAAATGAATATTATCCAAAAGCAAGTATAAACTATATGGTCTACGGAGGTGTTCCTACTTCTGATACCTTAAATGAAATCGTAAAAGACAACCTGATGCTGGTGGGTGATGCTGCCAGGCAGGTAAATCCCATAACTGGTGGTGGAATAGTGCAAGGAATGATAGCCGGCAGTATTGCAGGTAAAGTGGCTGCTGAAGCTTTCCAAAAAAAAGATTTTAGTAAGAAGTTTCTGAATAAATATAGTAAAGAATGGAATAAAAAATTGGGATATAAGCAAAAAACTATGTATCGCATGAAAGACAAATTCATGGGAATGGATGATAATAGATTCAATAATTTAGTGGAAATATGTCAAAAAATTCCCAAAGATAAATTCAATCTTAGAATACTCTTCCAAGAAGTTATAAAAGGCGATCCTAAGATGATGTTGGAGATAGCAAAAGCTTTTGTAATAAGCAACGTAAAGAAATAAGAGATGTCAAAGGTAAAAAAATCAGAAATCTACAGAAAGGCAATTCACCTTGGTTCTTTAGTCATTCCATTCTCCTATCGATATTTACTACACTACAATAAAAAGCTAGCAGTGCTTTATTATCTGCTTCCAATTAGTGTGATTTTGTTTGTTTTCGAGCTGTTACGCCTGGAGCATCGTACATTTAAAAGATTTTTTTGGAATTTTTTTGGAATTATGCTGCGAAAACATGAGCGTAGTGATTTTACTGGTGCAACTTATCTTATGATTTCCTCTATGATCTGTATTTCACTTTTCCCACGGGATATTGCTTTTCTTTCGCTTTCTTTTTTAGCTATAGGAGATACATTGGCAGCAATAGTAGGAATAAGCTTTGGTAAGCGCAAACTTCATAAAAGTGAAAAAAGTTTGGAAGGTAGTTTAGCTTGCTTCCTGGGTACTTTTGTATTTGCTTTGTTCTTTTTAGACCCTCAAAAATATCTGGTTCCGGTAATCGCTTTAGCTGGTGCTATTGGTGCCACCTTAGCAGAATCTTCTAGAATAGCTATTGACGATAATGTGAAAATTCCTATATTCTCCGGACTGGTGATGTCATTCGTAAATTTATTTGTATAATATTCAATAGGAAAATATTATGAAAATATCATTTGTGATCCCTGTTTATAATGAAGAAGATAGCTTGAAGCTGCTTTATTCTGAAATTTTGGAACATACTCCAACTTCCGATTTTGAAATTATTTTTGTAGATGACGGAAGCAATGATGGCAGTTTTAAGGTAATGAATACTTTAGCTACGAACGATAAGCGGCTTAAGATCATTAAGTTTAGAAAAAACTTCGGAAAATCTGCAGCTCTTAAAGTTGGATTTGAAAATACTTCTGGTGATATTATTTTTACAATGGATGCTGATTTGCAAGACAATCCAGCTGAAATTCCAAATTTTATAGAAAAAATCAAAGAGGGTTACGACTTGGTTTCAGGTTGGAAAAAAAAGCGCAAAGATCCACTTAATAAAACTCTTCCTTCCAAAATATTCAATGTTTTCAACAGCAAAGCTTTTAGAATTAAACTTCATGATTTCAATTGCGGTTTTAAAGCCTACAGAGCAGAATTGGTTAATGAGCTCGATCTTTATGGAGAAATGCATCGTTATATTCCCGCCTTGGCACAGGCAAAAGGTTTTAAAATAGCAGAAATTCCCGTGGAACACCGCCAAAGAAAATTTGGTAAATCAAAATATGGAATTGAGCGCTATTTAAGAGGATTTTTAGATTTTCTTACCGTGAAACTTGTAACCAGCTATACCCACAGCCCATTATATTTATTTGGTAGAATAGGAACTTTTATTGGCGGAGTAGGTTTTTTGATTGGACTTTATCTTACAATCATGAAATATTTTTTTCACCAGCCTCTTTATAATCGTCCCTTATTGTTTTTAGCCATTTTATTGATCATGATCGGATTACAGTTTTTTTCCATCGGTCTTTTGGCAGAACTAATTGTAAGTCAAAATAGAAGAAAAAATAATGAACAAAAGATTTCAATAGAAAAAATGGTTAATATTAAGGAGAGAGGAAAATGAATTACCTACACAAATTTCAAGATAATATGAAGAAAGCAAAATTGAACGAAGTTGTAATCGATTCTTTTTCCCACTATTATAAGAAAATATTAGCTGGTGCCACCGGCAAATTAAGCGAAAGTGAAATAAGCCCACCCAGCAATAAAAACGTAATTTCGCACCAACAGTTAAGGCCAGGTAATAATGCATATTTGAGTGAGTTGGCAGTTATAAAGCTAAATGGTGGATTAGGCACCAGCATGGGTTTAAAAAAAGCAAAATCTTTGATAAAAGTAAAAAATGGACTTAATTTTCTGGATATAATAGCGAAACAGATATTACATTTACGCCAAAGAAGCGGTTACCAAATACCTTTACTCTTTATGAATAGTTTCAATACCAGAGAAGATAGCCTGAATCATTTAAAAAAATATGCAGACTTAAAAACTAGCGGACTACCATTAGATTTTTTGCAAAATAAATTTCCAAAAATAAAACAAGCTGACTTATCTCCTTTGGAAGAAGATGATAATTCACTTAACTGGAACCCTCCTGGGCATGGGGAAATTTATTTAGTTTTAAAAAATACAGGAATGCTGGAAAAATTATTACATAAAGGATACAAATACGCTTTTATTTCAAATTCAGATAATCTTGGTGCTGTGGTAGACAATTCAATACTTTCCTATATGAAGAGCAACAATATTCCTTTTGTGATGGAAGTTTGCAAGCGAACCCCTATGGATAAAAAAGGAGGTCATTTAGCTGAAACTAAAGATGGTAATCTTGTTTTACGTGAAGTGGCTCAATGTCCAGAAAATGAATTAGATAAATTTCAAAACATTAAACGATATAAGTATTTTAATACCAATAACATCTGGATAGATTTAGAAATCTTGAAACAAAAATTATCTGAAAATAGAAACAGACTTGATTTAACTTTAATATTGAATAGTAAAGAGGTAAACGGAATACCTGTTTTTCAGGTAGAAACAGCTATGGGCGCAGCTATTTCTATATTCGAAAATGCCAAAGCAGTTATTATATCGCGCAATAGATTTGTTCCTGTAAAAAAAACTAACGATCTTTTAACACTGCTCTCCGATGCTTACAATTTAAGTGAAAATTTTGAATTAAAATTGACAAATTCTCTTCATAATTCTCCAAATATTTCTCTTGATCCAACATTTTACAAAACTATAGACCAGTTTTATGAACATTTTTTAGAAATTCCTTCGCTAAAAAAATGCATTGAATTAATAGTAGAAGGGGAAGTATTCTTCAAAGAAAATGTAAGTATAACGGGAAAAGTTCAAATAAACAGTAAAAAAAGCTCTGAAATAAAAAATATCAACTTGGAAAACAACAGTTTTGTTTTGTAACCAAATAAAATAATATGTAGTTACAAAATAATCACCATTTGTACTCCTAAATTTTTTAATAATTAATTACAACTTAATAAGTTAGAACCAATATTAGTTTTATATCATTTTAATATTCAAGATTTTAACTAACCAACATACAAAACGTTAGCAGTTTAAAGTACCTAAATTGCAAATAATTAGTGTTTATTTTTCAACTTGACTTATTAATTTTTGGCAGCAATTTGTCTCTGTGTTTGTAGAAAAATATGTTATTCACAATATGTAAAAAAGTTGTGGATAACTTAGTGGGTTTAGTTATTACTTGTAACTATAATTAATTCTATTTCAATAAATTAGCTCATTAAAATGCCATATTTTTTAGATTTGAATTATTTGTGGATATAAAAAAATATATAATTTTTGGAGACTGTAACTATGTATGATTACAATGAAGTATGGAGAAATGTACTGGAGACTCTTCAGCAAAATATTAGTGAACAAGGATTCAATACTTGGTTCACAGAAACACAACTGATAGATATTAAAAATCAAGAATTACAAATAAAGGTACCATCCAAATTCATAGCCGAATACCTCAATCATAATTACAGTGAATTGATATCCGAGATCTATTATAATCTTTACCAACAAAAATACAGAACAATTTTTACTGGCACAGTTAAAACAAAAAAAGATGAAAATATTCAAATTCAGAAAAATGTTGAAGAATTATATACCACCACTTTTCATAATACAAAATTGAATCCTAAATATAATTTTAATGAGTTTGTAATAGGTGCAAATAATAAATTTGCTCATTCTGCTTCTTTAGCTGTGGCAGAATCTCCTGGCAATATCTATAATCCCCTTTTTATTTATGGTGAATCGGGAATGGGAAAAACTCATTTAATGCAAGCTGTAGGTAATTTTGTTATTAACGAAAATTGTACAGATAATGTTTTTTATACTACTACGGAGGAATTTACTAACGAGATGATAGATGCCATTAGAAATAATAAAATGCCAGCTTTTAGAAATAAATATAGAAATTTTGATGTTCTTTTGATTGATGACGTGCACTTCCTTTCTAAAAAAGAGCAAACACAAGAAGAATTTTTCCATACTTTTAACTCACTTTATGAAAAAAAGAAACAAATCGTTCTAACCAGTGATAGACCTCCTAAAGATATTCCCGATTTGGAAAAAAGGTTGATAACAAGATTCGAATGGGGATTACTTGCAGATTTAAAAAGTCCAGTTTTTGAAACTAGAGTAGCTATTTTAAGAAAAAAAGCCGAAGCAGAGAATATTGAACTTAGAGACAATGTTATGGATTTTATTGCTGAACATATTACAAGCAATATAAGAGCCTTAGAAGGCTCACTAATTAGGATTTTAGCGTATGCATCCTACAATAACTTAGGCACAGATGAAATTACAGTGGAGATAGCCCAAAAAATATTGGTCGATATGATATCTGATAAAATTAAAGAGGTGAATTTAGAAACTATTACAGAAAAAGTATGTGATGAATACAATATTACAGAAAAACAGATTTTCGACAAAACCAGAAAGAAAAATATAGCTTTTCCCAGACAGGTAGCTATGTATCTCTCTAATTTACTAATAACTCAACTATCTTTAAAAGAGATAGCACAATATTACAAAAGAAAAGATCATACTACCGTTTTGCATGCCAAAAAAACAATTGAGGATAAATTCAAGCATGATAAAGACTTCAGAATCCAGATAGAAAAGCTTATTAAAGAGATAAAAAAATAGTTTCCACAAATCCACTTTCAATAATGTTAATAGATGTGTATAAGATAGGAAATTATGAAATTTTTTATAAAAATGTGGATAAACATGGACAAATTTGTTAGTTATCCACATTTTGTTCACTAAAATTTAAAAACGGTAAAGTTAGTGTTCGCTGTGTGTTAAAAAAAATAAAATTTTGTTATACTCATATTCACACAGACTACTACTACTACTACTACTACTGTTTTATTTAATTATTTATTAGGAGAAGATATGTTCTTAAAAAGATTGTCTATTTTTTTTATAATATTTTTACTAACTAACTGTACAGATAAAGAAAATCCAATTGGTATTAACGAAGGGCCGCAACCAATTGAAACAACGATTTCCGATACTTCCTTTTTTGGAAACTTTTTTAGTTACCAAGATAGCTTAAAATCATATAACTCCAGTAATAAAATAATTGTAGGAAATTACGATGATATCGAAGTTAAATCTCTTATTAAATTTCAAAATTTACCAGATACTCTTAACTCTTTAACAGATGAATTTTTTAAGCTAACTTTGGTTAATAAAGATTCCCTTAATTTTAGTCGCCAACTGAAATTTGGAAAAATATTGCAACCTTGGAAGGAAAATTTTGTTACTTGGAAAGCAGCTACAGATTCCACTGACTGGGAAACGGAATTTTTTACAGAAATAGATTTCCAATTCGATGTTGCAACTTGGCAAGATAGTACTATAATAAATATTCCTTATGAATATTTTTATACAGAAAATGAAGAACAATTAATTGTAGATAATGAAGTTGCAGAAAATGGTTTCATTATATTTTGTGAAGAAAATGATAACAACGGTTATGTAGAATTTTTCTCAAAAGATTCCGATTCTAAACCTTATCTAAGTTTCGATTATACTATAGCAGATTCAGATAGCATTTTTTCTTATAACGAAAATTTAAAAGAAGATGCTATTTTGTATGAAAAAATAGATGGAAATAACACTGAATTTCCAAAATATGAAGATACTTTAATGATAAAAAACATTCCTCCTGTGAAGATATATATGAATTTAGACCTATCTTTCCAAAATCTCATTGATAAACTTAATGATATAGATAGTGAAGATGATTTACGTAGAATGACTGTAAATAAGGCTGAATTAATTCTATATAAAGCGGAAGAAGAACAATTTGAAAAAAGAACATTATTTTCTTTAAGACCATATGTTTTAACTAATGAATCGGCAACTACCCCTTTCAATTATTTCGAAGATTACGATTATCTTAGTTATTCAAACGACTCTTTTATAGATTCTTCCGAAGATAAATATAATATCGATATTACCAATATTATACAACAGGTATTAGCAGGTGAGATTGATTTTAATGGCTTAATATTTCGATCGACAAATGAAGGGTATGATTTTGAATTTATTAAATTTGCTAATAAATACTCGGATGTTGATTTACAACCAAAATTACGGATAATTTATACCCCACCTTTTTTAGATGAATAAAAGTGAGAAAATGATGAAAAAGAGATATTACCTTTTATTGTTTCTTATTTTAACTTTTGCTTGTCAGAAAAAAACAGAACAAGAAGAAATAGTAGAC
>JAXHUB010000034.1:0-4648 GCA_034189845.1 Candidatus Cloacimonadota bacterium
CTTAAAAGAAGAAGCGACATCAGTTTTTTCTTCTTGCCCGGTAGCTGGTCTTAACTAATTTTTTGCAGAAACGGAAAATCTAACTTAATTACCTAAAGTCCAGATATTTCGTCGTATGCCTTCGTAAGAATGCCTCAATATGACTGGCTTGCCGAAATTCGGGGTGTTTTTTTTCTTGCTATTCTCAAGTTGCCCTTGTAAGGGAAACTACAAAGGGTTTTTATTTCTTCCTGAACTTTTCAAGTTTTCTCTTGCTAAGTAAGAGAAAACTACAATTGAGTTTGATACTCAAAACGATATGTAGAATAAAATTGGATGAAGATTACAGCTCGGTTTAACTGTTTCTACAGATGCTAAATTATTTTTCTTTCTTTCTTAGCTCCTTTTTTATTCCAACTAGTTGATAAACAGCAACTGGTTTACTTCTGCCCCTAACCGTTACTTCTTCGATAAATTCTGCTATTATTCTGTCCTTGACTAATTTATAGGTATTCTCACTAATTATGATATTATTATCAGTTTCATAAGTTTTATTCAGTTCTTCAATTCTAGAACCAACATTTATTGTATCGCCAATAGCAGTATAATCGAAAATTTCATCTGAACCAAGATTTCCTACAATTGCTAAGCCACTGTTTATCCCGCATCCTATTTCGATAATATCTTTTCTTTGAGTTTTCCACTTTTGCTGTAATTCCGTCACCTTTTCCCTTATTTCTAAAGCTGCCTTACATGCCCAAAAAGCGTGATCTGGCAAATCTAGTGGAACTCCAAAAAGAGAAACAACTTCATCTCCCACATATTTATCGACTATTCCTTTATTTTCTTTTATAATTGAAGTTATCGTATTTAAATATTCGCGAAGAATTTGCGTGGTCTCTTTGGGATTATGTTTTTCAGCATAGCTTGTAAACGACCTTATATTGGTAAATAGTACAGATAATTCACGTTCCTTTCCACTATATTCCAATTTCTCAGGTTTTTTTACAAGTTCATTTACCAATTCAGGAGCCATATATTTAGAAAATGCGTTTTTAATGAATGCCCGTTCTCTTTTTACTTTTAAATAATGTATTACTATTCCCACAATTAAGATTATAATTATTAGAAGTGGGATCTGTAAAATAGGCATAATTAGATTCTGATTCACAAATAGCGAATAAATGATGAATATGGAAACCAATATAAGAATTACGTCCAAAATGAGCGAGGCTAAAGGCTTAAGAACAAGATTAATAAATAAAATCATAATTGTTAATATAAAAAGTATCAAAATAAACTTAACAAAATGTTGTTCTTGCAGAAAATCTTCGTTGTGCAACATCTCCACAAAATTAGCGTGGATTTCTATTCTTGGTGTCATCTTGTTGTTATCTGTTAAGAAAGGAGTATTGAAATAATCATGCAATTCTTCTGAGGTTGTACCTACTATAACGATTTTATCTTCAAAGATTCCATCTTTTTGCATTTGTTCAAAACTGTCTAAATCCAAATTTGGCAATTTAAAGTCCTTATCATCCAAAACATCTGCAAAATCGTAGTACTTAAAAGTTCCAGCAGGTCCATAATAATTGATGAAGGCTGTTTTAGAAGTTGCTTTGGGTATAAAGGTGTTTTTAAGTGCGAAATAACGACTTCTGTCCACAACATCTTGTTGCCAATTTTTCTCATTGCTTAAAGTAGCTTTTGCTACCACTCCCAAAGAATATAATTTTTGGGTTCCAATTTTTTCGAATAATTGATATCTTCTTACAAATCCGTCCGTATCCATCGGGATATTCACAATACCCCATTTTATTTCTTGTTGGGAAGTTGCTACTACTGGTTTTACAACTTGTTTTTTTGTAAAAAACTGCGAATCATTTTGAACGATCTTGCCAGCAAATATTACATTTCCGTGTTTAATAGCTGCTTCTGCTAACATAGAATCTGAAATAGCTTCCGAATCTTCCGAAAATGTTATATCGAAAATAATTTGTTTAGCACCAGCTTTGTTAAGATTATCAATAAGTTTTGCATAGTACTCTCGAGGAAATGGCCATTGATGTTGCAAGCTGCTAAAAGTATCATCACTTATTTCAATTAGTACAACTTTTTCCGAAATTTCTTGCTGTCCTCGAAACATAAAAAACATATCTTGCGCTTTGTATTCTATATTTTGCCAAATATCGAGAAACGAGATGACAATAACAATTGCTGTTAAAATAATTGCTGAAAAAATAAATTTGAAAATTTTCATTCTATCTCCTTAAAAATTGTAGTTTATTTTTAAACTAGTTTCAAATTCCTGCCAGTTTTCACAAGAATCATCATAATTACTGAAAACATAAACTCTATTGTGCCAATCCAATGAAGCACTTTCATTTAACATATATTTTGTTCCACCAGAAGCACTAACGGCAGCTTGAGAATCTATCTCACCATTATAATTCGTTAATCGTAAATTCACATAAGGTTTGAATTTTTCATGCAGCAAGTCCCAGCGATTTTTTAGATAAACTGAATTATAATTATAGTAATCATCCTCTAACTTAAGCCATTTTCTATCTTTATTTATATAATTTACAAACGATGGATTATGATTTAAAGTAATGGAATATCCCGCTGTAACTCTACTTTTTGCTAGTTGTTTATGTATACTTAAAGATATGCTGTTTTTAATTACCTCATTTACATAAAGATTTATACTCTCCTGTTCAACTTTATTAGCAATTGCAAAATAGGAAATGGCTATAACTTCTATAAACGAAGTATCGGGACTTAATAGAATGAAATTTTCCTCTACCTTTACTTTGGAAGGTGAAAGGCTAATTCTAAACGGATTCATAGAAACTTGCTGCTGAGGGAGGGTAAAAAATTCGTTATTTTTTGTTTTTACTTTGAAATAATATTCCAAACCGCTGGAAATTTCAATATTTTTTGGTAAATGAAAAACAATATCTGGCTCGGAAGCACTAAACTTTTCTAATTTACTATAATTCAATTCTCCTGTTTCGCGATAATAAAAATAGACCTCTTTTATTTCTTGGAATTGGTCAGTAGTTAAAATATTTTTTTTAAAGTTTCTACCTGGAGGTGGAGAATGTTCTAAATTAATAATTCCAAGCAAACGTAGGTTGCTCACAACTAAAAATATGAATAATATACTAGTTTTCATATTTTATTTTTATAGTTTTTTCTTCTCCGTTTTTATTTTCCATTTTTATCTCAATTTCTTTTTCCCTAAGTTCATCTCTCACCACCTGTGGGATATCATTTTCTTCTGTAGCTTTAACTTGCAGTTCTGAATTTGCTTTTGCCATTGCTGTATTGCCAGCTGCTAAGCTACTTATTTTTTCATCATGTTTGTTTTTTATCTGCAATTCTCCACTTAGCGCTATTATCATGGTATCACCAGTTTCATCTACATTAATAACAAATTCAGTTCCTTTTACAGAAACAACTGTAGTAGGAGTTTCTACCTCAAAAATTCCTGTTTTCTTTTTTACTTCAGTCCATATATTTCCCATTTCTAGAAAACTACTTTTATTAAGCTTATCTTCCAGCTGCTCTGTTTGTATTTTTAATATACTATTTGGGAATAATTTTACTATCGAGCTTCCATCGATGAACTTTACAGCCGCATAGGAATCTTCCTTTGTTAAAAGTTCGTCGTAGTTTATAAACTTATCGCCAGCTGCTAAGTTGCTTTGTTGTTCCTGTCTGGTTAAAATCACCTCGCCCTGAGCTCTTAGAGTTATCGCTACATATTCTTGAGCTAAAGTATTTATAGTTAACATAAGCAAAAATAATACAATTATTTTCTTCATGAAGACCTCTTATTCTATCGTAATACTTTTAATTTCAATTTTACCGTTTTGATTTTTCTGTAAAATTTCCAATAATTCATTCAAATTAGTTTCTTCACCATCTATGGTTACTGATTTGGGTTCAAAGCCTTCTTGTAATAGTTGCAGAGCGTCCTGAGCACCTGTTAAGTCCAATTGCTTTAAAAAATTGTTCAGCCTCTGAGCTTGGGGACTTAAGTTGGAATTACCTTCCAAGGTAAAAACATAAAGATCACTTTTTATGGATTCTGATCTGCCAAAAGGGGTACTGAGTTTAGCCTCTACCTGCCAAGCATAAGTATTTCCCATTTCCAATTCCGGACCAGATGCAGGATATAACAAGCTGGTACTGTTAATATTTTCTTGTAAAAAAAATGGTTGAGTGGCTATAATTTCCGATTCTACCCAATCTACATCGTCAATTTCATATATTTTTAAATTATATTCGGAAAGATTAGAAACCCATACAAAACTGGGATTGCTGTCTTCGATAACCGCAGGGCCCATTTCTATAGAATTACCCGGGGTTATTAAAGAAATGGGTGTAGGGGAATTTACGTTTATGGTAAGAGTTTCAATATTGGAAAGAGCTTTATCTTCTTGTCCTAAAGAACCTGGTTCGAAAACTTGCACACTGAAAAAATAGCTCCCGTCAGGCATTCTGCCATTTCCCAAAACTATTTCATCCATCTCATTTAGCATATTATCGAAATTATCTTCTATTTCATAAATAGTAGTATTTCCGTCCGAAACCAGATCGCGATTGTTCAAAATTATTCTACCTCCTGGTTGTGGCTGCTCGGCTGTTGGTCTTAATATTG
>JAXHUB010000035.1:0-6198 GCA_034189845.1 Candidatus Cloacimonadota bacterium
GTGATACCCTTTTTTGGAATCCACACAATTATTCCATGAAATATTTTGGCTATACCAGAATGCGAGAAGGATTAAAGAAATCTCGCAACATTTATGCTGCTAAACTTATTTATGATTTAGGCCCAGAGACTGTGAAAAAATATGCTCAAAGATTTGGTATTACTACACATATAGAGCCTGTTTATTCCTTAGCTGCTGGTAGTTTAGATCTCATTCCATACGAATTGATTTCAGCTTTCACTACCTTTCCCAATGGGGGAGAAAGAGCTACACCTATTTTCGTAAGAAGAGTGGAAGATAGTCAGGGACAAATACTGGAATCTGCAGAAGTTGAAAAAATTAGAGTAGTAGATGAAAAAGTAGCCTTTATTATGACTTCTTTGCTGCAATCTGTAATAGATGAAGGAACTGGACGCGGAGTGAGGTGGCAACCAGCGCTGGGAGAGTATCCAGCCGTAAGTTATAAATGGACAGCAGCTGGTAAAACAGGTACCACAAATGATTATCGGGATGCTTGGTTTATAGGCTTTCATAAAAAATTGGTTACCGGTATTTGGGTTGGTTTCGATAACAACGATACTCTGGGAGATGGACAATCCGGAGCGGTAGCTGCTCTTCCTTCTTGGCCCTATATTATGAAGAAAGCCATCCATTTGGAATCACCTAAAAATAGCCAGGGACAGCCAATCGTCGATGCTTCCCAATACAAATTCGATAAACCAGAAGATGTTATTACGGTGGAAGTTTCCAAAGAAACGGGATTATTGCCAAAATCTGGTTACGAAAAAACCATTCGAGAATATTTCATTCCCGGAACTGAACCAACACCTCTATCCGATAGTTTGAAGTACAATTTCTATCCCACTGCTTATAGAGAAAATGAAATGGATTCATTGGTGATTGATTTAGGAGGTAAACGCTATATCTGGCCCGATTCAACGGAATATACTTATAAAAAACTAGATCAGGAATATAAGGATAGCTTGAACTACTATCCTACTTTGGATTTACATGAAGATATGGATTCTCTGATATATTATGTGGATGAAAAAAGCTATAAAGCTCCGAGCTGGGTAGATTCACTAAAAATTGTGCGGGACTCCACCGATTTAAGCAATTATTCTTACAATTTCTATCCAGAGTTGTTGTTGCAAAACGATATTGATTCCCTTTACTATTTTTTGGGTGACTATAAACATAAATGGCCTAGCGATAGTATATTGAAAGAAAAATATGTGCCAGAAAAAATTGACCTGCGCGGGGCTAAGATAATGAAAGACCATAAATATGTAACCAGACCTGATAGTTTGCTTTATGGTCCCGAGTCTTTAGATGTAGGCTATCCTGGTTCTATTGATGAGATAGACAAACTCTTCCAGGATATTTTAAAGGATTAGCCCAAGTGTCTACTTTTACTATCATCGCTTTATCTGCGCTTTTTGTTTATGTTTATTATTTAATTCGATTTTATATAGGAATACAAAATCATTCACAAGTTATTAGTTATAATCAACCAACGGTATCGGTAGTAATTGCTGCCCGAAATGAAGAAAAAAATATAGCTTTTCTGCTTACAGCTTTGGCTAATCAAACCTATTCCGAAAAATTATATGAAGTTATTATTGTAAATGATGCTTCTACGGATAAAACAGAGCAAATAGTCCAGCAATTTACCAAGAAGTGGAATAATTTTTCTTTGATAAACATTACAAAGCGAGAAGGGATAAGATCGCCCAAAAAAAATGCACTTCAATTAGGAATTAGCTCGGCTAAAGGTGAAATAATATTGAGTACTGATGCCGATTGTATGATAAGTCAATATTGGATAGAATCAATGATTGCTAATTTCACTGAGGGCGTGGCGATGGTGAGCGGTTTTTCCCAAACTAAATTGAAAAATTGGCAAGAGAGCAAGTTAGTACAGAAATACGAACATTTCGATTTTTTGGTTTTGATGACAGCAGCAGCTGGTGCCACTTCCGCGGGAAAATATTTCTCTAGTAGCGGACAAAATATTGGTTATCGCAAAGATGCATTTGAAAAAGTGGGTGGATTTGAAAAAATAAAGCATCTAATTTCGGGGGACGATGTCAATTTGATGCAACTTTTTAGAAAAGCTGGTTACAAAATGAGATTTTCATTTTTCAAACACAGTTTTGTCCAAACTTTGCCAGCTAAAAGTTGGAAACAATTTTTGAACCAACGTATACGCTGGGCTTCGAATTTTAAATGGCAACTGTTGCTGAATGTGGAATTTTTTTTCTATTTAGCCAGCTTTATCCTGATTACACTATTACCATGGGTAGCACTTTTTATTAAATGGCAATTGGCATTAATTTTATTTCTTGCACGGATTTTGGTAGATGTATTTTATTTACTCATAAGTTTCAGGATTTTACAGATCCCCAGATTTAAGCTAAAAATGTATATATTATGGTTTTTGCTGCAGCCAGTATACATAATAATAGCAGCAATTGGAGGACAGTTGGAAATTTTTAGGTGGAAAACATAAACGGGAGGGAAGATGAAAAAAAATTTTGGAATAATTATTTTATTGTTAGCCTTAATTACAATACTATTAGCTCAAACCGATTTTGAGGCTTGGAAAACCCAACAGCAGCAGCAGATACAACAGTTCAAAAATGACCAAGATAAACAATTTGCTGAATTTTTAGAAAGTAGCTGGAAAGCATTTAAAGTTTTTACGGGAGAAAAGCAAGATGAAACGCCTAAACCGCAAGAAGTTCCTAAAGTTGAATTAAAAAAACCAAAAGAATTACCACAGAAAAATAAGATCAAAGATTTAAAACTTCCTCCTTTGCCACAAGTAGAAGCGGTAGAGGAGATTTTGGCATTACCAGAATTAGAATCTGGCAGGGAAATAGAGTTAGATTTTTTCCGTAAGAAGTTTATTTTAAAATACAACGACGAATTGGAAATAGATCTTACCAAGCCTATAAACAACAAAAAGATAGCAGAATATTGGAAAAAAATGAGTAATAAGGAGTATGAGCCGATTTTGAAACAAATCAAATTTTTCAGTGAACAAACAGGAGTAAACGATTGGGGATTCACTTTGCTTTTGTATGAAGCTGGGGAACTGCTTTATCAAGATGAAAATTTAGCAACTTTGTTTACCTGGTTTATGCTAACCCAAGCAGGCTACAACAGCAAGGTCGGATATAATGAAAATAGTATAAAATTGTTATTAGCTTCCGATCATGTATTTTATGGCAAACCCTATTTAATGGTAGATAAACAGCGCTTTTATGCTGTTTCATTACAAACTAAAGAGAGCAAACAGAAAGATCTTTATACTTATGAAGGAAATCATGCTGAAGCTAAAGAAGTTATGAGTCTTTTCCTACATGCAGCACCAAATTTTTCAGATAATTTAAATGAGAAAGTTGTGGAATTTTCTTACAAAGATAAAAACTACCAAATTAAGTTGTATTACAATCCAGAAAACATTCGTTATTACGACTTATATCCAGAAACTAATCTGGAAATTTATTTCACTTCTCCTATGAAAAAGAAGGTAGAATATCAGCTTCTGCAGCAATTGGGTAAATTAGTAGAAGGTAAGAGTGAAGCAGAGGCTGCAAATATGCTTTTGCGATTTGTGCAAACCGGGTTCAAATATGAAACAGATAACCAGCAATTCGGGCGCGAGAAAGCTTTTTTCCCCGAAGAAGTAATTTATTATCCGGCTTGCGATTGCGAAGATCGTTCTGTATTTTATTCCTATTTGATAAAAAAAATACTAAGTTTGGAGGTAATTGGTTTAGATTATCCTGGACACGTGGCAACTGCTGTTAATTTCAGTGAAAAGATAGCGGGAGATAGTATTTCCTATAAAGGAAAGCAGTATGTAGTTTGCGATCCTACTTACATCAATGCCGATTTAGGAATGGCTATGCCAGAGTTCAAAAATATAAAACCAAAAATTATTGAAATAAATTGAGGAGTTTTATGCAACTTGTAGTTTTTGATGATAAAAATATTGATAATTTTTATCCGTTAACACTAACCAGAAGCATTGGAGATCTTAGAGTTGGTATTCTAAAGCAGAGACAGAGAATAGCTTCTTTTTTCCAAGATAAAAAAATAGGTGTTTGGTTAACCAATAAAATGGTTAAGTTATACCAAGAACGATATCCCACCTGGCAGATAAACCACATATTTCCAGGAGAAGTTTTGCTTATAAACAGTAGATTAAAAGTAGATAAAAAGGTTTTGAAAAAAATAGAGAAACTACAGAACCAAGTTTTAAAGTTTGATAAGCAAGTAGTAGCTGCTCAGGTTAGTTTCAATGAAGAAATAACTGATTTTAAAATTGTAGAAGAAATTCTGGCAAATCTGTCGGTTGTAGAAATCAAAGAAGAGTGTTTATGGAACTATTTGTGGGAGATGGTAGCAGAAAATAGCGATAATATACAGCAGGATTTCGATGAATATTTCTACGATAAAGACAATTTTTTTGAAACTGAAACAGGTGTAACGGTGCTTAATCCCTACAATATTTGGCTTGGGGAAGATGTAAAACTGTATCCAGGAGTAATCCTCGATGCTTCTAAGGGCGCAATCGTGATCGATGAAAGGGCAAAGGTATTCCCTGGGTGTTACATTCAGGGACCTTGTTTCATCGGGAAAAATTCAGTTATTAAAGCTTTAAGCAAAATATACGAAGGCACATCAATTGGGCCAGTGTGCAAAATTGGCGGAGAGATAGAAGAAAGTATAATTCAGGCTTATTCTAATAAACAGCATGAAGGTTTTTTGGGACACAGCTACTTAGGTGAATGGGTCAACTTAGGTGCTGGCACTAGCAATAGTGATCTGAAAAATAATTATGGTACAGTGCAAGTTTATAGCTATTTAGATAGGAAAAAAATAGATTCCAAACAAACATTTGTTGGCACTTTTATTGGTGACCACAGCAAGACAGCAATTAATTCTTCTATAAATACTGGCACCGTTATTGGTGTGGCCTGCAACCTTTTTGGTAATCAAATAATAAGCGGTTTTATTCCAGATTTCAGCTGGGGTAATGTGGGTGGACTTTCCAATTATAAGTTAGAAAAATTCCTGCAAACTGCAGATTTAGTTAAAAGAAGACGCCAATTGCATTTGAGTGAAGCTGAAAAAGAGCTTTACACTAATATCTACTGGGAGAAATTTGATTACTAAATATCACTAGAGGAAAAATATGCAAGAACTTATAGAAGTATTGTTTAGAACCGACAGAACCGGTTATTATATAAACGAAAAGAATTTGTCTTTGCAACCAGATATGATGGTAGTAGTTAAGGCAGAACGTGGTGAAGAGATCGGCAAGATAGTAAATTGCGCTGTACATAATGTGGAATTGGAAGAAAAGCATAAAAAGAATGGTTTCAATATAATTCAGAGAATTGCAACTGAAGAGGATATGAAACAATTACAACGAGTTAAGAACAAAGAAAAAGAAGCTCATGAAAAATTTATTAAATTGGAAAAGAAATATCCTTTTGAGATGAAATTACTGCAAACTGTATATCAGCTCGATGGGAATAAGTTAACCTTTTTTTTCTCTGCTGATGGACGGATTGATTTCAGAGATTTTGTGTGTGAATTGGCAACTGAATTTAAAACCAGAATAGCGCTTCACCAAACTTCAGGACGCGAACATGCTAGAAGATTAGGTGGTATTGGCCCTTGTGGAAAACCCTATTGCTGTGTGATTTTTTTAAAGAGATTTAATCAGGTAAGCATAAAAATGGCAAAAGATCAAAACCTATTGGGAAATCTTTCCAAGATTTCCGGTCCCTGCGGTAGATTGCTCTGTTGTTTGCATTACGAGGAAGATTTCTATTTGAAAAAAGCTCAAAAATTTCCTGAAATAGGCGAAGAAATATACTACAATAACACTCTAATGCACGTAAATAAGAATGATTATTTTAGTGATCAGATAACTTTAGAAACACCTGACAGAAAAAATTATATAATTACACTAAAAGAGTATCAGAGAATTAAAGAAAAACAGAAATAATGCCCAATTTTTTTAGTTTGGATCCTGAGAAATTAAATGAAATCATTGTTGAAATGGGAGAAAAACCTTTTCGCACCAAACAAATCTTTAATTGGGTTTATAATAACCAAATTACTGATCCAGAAAATATGAATACACTTGCAAAAGATTTTCGGCAAAGACTGAAG
>JAXHUB010000036.1:0-6279 GCA_034189845.1 Candidatus Cloacimonadota bacterium
GGATATACAACAAAACTTGTTATTTGTTTTTCAGCCAGCGGAAGAAGGCTATGGAGGGGCCGAAAAAATGTTGCAAACTGGGTTCTTTCAGAAATTTAATATTCAACGAGCCTTTGCTTTGCATGTTAGCGGTAAAATTCCTGTTGGCACGGTTAGTTCAAAAAAGGGTTATTTCTTCGCTAATTCAGAAGAAATCGAGATTCATTATTACGCGCAGGGTGGCCATATAGCCTATCCGGGGCTAGGAAAAAATGCTTTACGAGCAGGAGTAGAATTTTATCAGCTATTTTTCAAACAACTTCATTTGCGTTATGGCTCTAGTGATATAATTTGCGATTTTGGGAAAATGAATTCCGGTACTGCTATGAATGCTATTCCCAGCAAATGTAGTTTGGAAGGGTCTTTGCGTTCTTTTAATTTAGCTGAACACAGAGAGGTAAAAAATTTACTAAAAAAAACTGCAAAAGAGATAGTAGCCAAACATAAAGTAAAATATCAGGTTAAATTTGGCGTTTTTTATACAGCAGTTCATAATTCCGAAAAAATATTTAACCATTTTAAGCAAGTAGTGAAGCAGACAGAATATGAATTTTTTCTAGCAGAAAAAGCATATATTGGTGAAGATTTTGGCTTTTTTGCCCAAAAATATCCCGGGTTAATTTTTTGGCTGGGTGCAGCAGATTCCCAATCGAATTCCGATCTACATCAGTCAGATTTTTTGCCATCCGATTCTGCTCTGGGAGTTGGTTTAGAAATTTTTTATAAACTTTTATGAAAGATCAGAAAAAAGCCTATATTTATGCACTGTTAGCAGTTACAATGTGGTCTACTGTGGCCACCGCTTTCAAAATTGCCCTGCGCTATGTTACTCCTTTAGAACTTTTGCTTTATGCTTCTTTTGTCTCTACAATTTTATTATTTTTTATAATCTTGGTTCAGAATAAATTTAATCAACTTCGTGACTATTCCGCCAAACAATGGTTACACTCGCTTTTACTAGGTGCTTTAAATCCATTTTTCTATTATATTGTGCTTTTTGAAGCTTACGATATTCTTTTAGCGCAGGAAGCCCAAACCTTAAACTACACCTGGGGTATTACAATCGCTATTCTGTCCGTACCGTTTTTGAAGCAAAAGATGAAGTTGCGCTCGCTTATAGCTATTTTTATCAGCTTTTTTGGGGTCATTATAATTAGTACACGTGGCCGTTTGCATAGTTTGGAATTTTCCAATCCTTATGGGGTGGCTTTGGCGGTGGGCTCTTCTTTAGTTTGGGCTTTTTTCTGGATCTTTAACCTGAAAGATGACAGAGATGAAGTATTGAAGCTCTTTCTGAATTTTAGCTTTGGATTTGTATTTATTTTTATAGCAAATTTATTTTTTGGAAGGCTGCAGCTTCCTAACTGGCGCGGAATTTTAGCTGTAAGTTATGTAGGAATTTTCGAGATGGGCATAACTTTTGTGGTCTGGTTAAAAGCACTACAATTTTCCCAGACCACTTCCAAAGTTAGTAATCTTATCTTTCTTTCGCCTTTTTTATCGCTGGTGTTCATAAATGTAATTTTGGGTGAGAAAATCTATATCTCTTCGGTGATAGGCTTGTTTTTTATAATTTTAGGGATAATTTTACAAAATTATAGAAATAAAATACCAACAGAACTTTAGAGTTCGTCATCTTTTTCATCTAAATCGGAAAGGTCATCCTCTTCGTCGATACCTAACATCCAATCTGGACAGTATACAGCTTCTTCAGTCTTATCCCAACCATCTACATTTTCCAAACCAAAGCGATCAAGCATCTCTTCTTCCCACAGAGAATAGCGAACCTTATCATCAAAAATATCATATACCAAAACCGGTTTGTGATATTTCCTAAGATTATAACCAGAATCGGTTAACTCAAAAAATTCTCGGATGCGATCTCTGTTTTTTTCTGCTTTCATCATGGTAATTTCCTCCAAAATTTATAAAAAATTCAACTCAGTTTTTATCACGGTAACCTAATTTATAAATTCTTTTATTATGTTTTTATTTTAAGATTGACCATTTCACTTTCCTATAATTCATAGTCGATAAAAAAAGTGGTAAAGGAAATGTCAAACAAATTAATGAAGAAGCTGAAGATTCTAATGTTAATATTTGTGGGGTTAAGTTATCTTATACTATCAGCTTTTTCACCGCAACAGAAAAATTTTGAAAACAGGTTTCAATATTTTTTATATAATGCCTGGCAGAAGAAAGCAGAAGATTTGGAAAAGATCTCTGCCATGGTAGGGCCAGATGAAATCTTGCAGAAATACCGAACGAAAGATTCCAAGCTAGTGGAGGTGAACTTTATTTGGGATAACCAGAAAATAATTTCACAAAAAGAAAGAATAGGACTCAACTTTCCTTCTAATATTCAGCAATACAAAAATGTTTTAGAAGAGTTTCTCTACTACTTGAATACTTCCCAGAAGATATTTTTAGAACAGTTTTTAAAAGATGCTAAATTTTCATTGGAACACAACCAGGGTGGATTGGATTCTCTTTGGGTGACATTTCAGGATAAACGTTTTGAACTCAAAACTATAAAATGGGAATATGGTGAAGACACATTAACTTTTTTCTTAACTTCTTTTGAAGATGAATTAATAATAATTAAGTTTCCATATTCTTTACAACAGCGATTAACCCCGGATAATAGAATAAAAATGGGAATTGACAGCAGAATGAAAGAAAGGGGCGAAGATAATTCTTTATTAGCCTTTTTGCATGAAGATTATGATAAAGTTGTAAGACGAGAGTTATTTAATAATCAAATAGAAGATGTTAAAAAATTTTTACGCTATGAGTTTCCCAATCATAAAATATCACAGCAAGGAGATGAATATTTCTTGAAAAAAGGTAATGAACCAATGGGATTAAAAGCAGATATGGCAATTTTGGCATATAGCAACAACGATAACTACGAGTTTAAAGCAATTCAAAAATATACTGTTAAAAATGGTATTTTGAAATTGAACCAGTTAGATGATATCGAAGTAGGTGCTTTGGGAAAAGAAACTATAAACAGTTTGGCCCTCTACTTTCCACAGTTAATATATATGCACCGAGCTTTGGGTAGTCGGCTTCTAAATTTTCTTTTAATAAAAGATGATGTCCCTACTACTCTAATTTTACATGATGATAAAAGATATCGGTTAGAATATGATAATTACAGTGATCTCATTTTAAGGCTGAATAAATTTTGGAAAGAGCGTAATATATATTTTTCTTTGCAGGATGTTCGTGAAAGTAACGGATTTGTGGAATTTCGCGGGATTTTAGCTGCTGTAGAAAAAGAACTGTACGATTTAGCAGAGATAAGGTTCCATTTGAATAGAGAACATAAAATAGATTTAATTATGATGAGTATTCATGTGAATAAGAAAAGATAGAAAGGTAGAAACTATGCAAATTTTTGAAACTCATGCCCATTTAGATTTTCCAGATTTCGATAAAGACCGTGATGATATTATACAATCTGCTTACAAAGAAGGTGTGGAATACATTGTAAATATTGGTGTGGAACGCAATAGTTGCGAAAATAGTATGAAACTGGCACAAAAGTATGAACAAATCTATGCAGCTGTGGGGTTTCATCCACATAATGCTTCCGAATATGATGAAGATATGTTGAGAAATATTTTGAATAATAAGAAGGTTATAGCTATAGGTGAAATAGGTTTAGATTACTATAGAATGCTTACTCCCAAAAGAGTGCAGCAAGAAACTTTTGAAAAACAAGTTGCTTTGGCAGCTGAATTAAATATACCCATAGTCATTCACGATAGAGAAGCACATCAAAATTGTTTGGATATACTTGATAAGTATAATCCCAAAAAACTGGTTTTCCACTGCTACACTGGCGATATACTTTTTGCCGAAAAGATATTGCAGCGAGGATGGAATATCTCTTTTACGGGGATAATTACCTACAAGAATTCACATCTGTCGGAAGTAGCACGCATAATACCACCCGATAGTTATTTTGTGGAAACAGATTCTCCCTACCTTTCACCAGTTCCAAAGCGTGGCAAAAGAAACTCACCTCTTCACCTGCGTTATATTATTGAAAAATTGGCCGAGATTAGAAATGTTACACCTAAAATGGTTGCTCAACAAACTTACGAAAATGCATGTAGATTCTTTTTGGAAAGCTAAACTTACAGAAATTACTTGCCAAAATTGGAAATAAATATTTTCTTGCTAATATTGTAAATGATTTCTATAGGAGGAAACAATGGCAGTAAAAATTAACAAAGAAACATGTATTGGTTGCTCTGCCTGTGTAGGAACTTGTCCTGTTGAAGCTCTTTCTATGCAAGATGAAAAGGCAGTTGTAGATGAAGAAAAGTGCATCGACTGTGGCGCTTGTATAGACGCATGTCCCGTAGGTGCTATTACTCAATAATTTTTTGGAATTAGAAACTGGCCGACCCGGGTAACCAGGTCGGCTATGTTTGTATATAGATTTCTTTACTTGACTATTTATGCGCATGGTAAGGAGTGTGAAGCATGACTAGAAATTATTTTGTCTTAGATATTGGTAACAGCCATATTGTAGCAGCTGTTTTTCAAAATAACAAATTGCTGCAATCTTGGCGTCTTTCTACAGATAAAACTAAGACAAAAGATGAGTATTTTGTTGTGCTAAGCTCTCTTTTTTCTCAAATAGACCTCAATCTGTCTCAGATAGATAAGGTTGCCATATCTTCGGTTGTTCCTTCTCTGACGAGTATCTTTGAAGATATTTTCTCAAATGTAGCCACAAAAGCTATAATTACAGTTTCTGCCAATATCGATTTAGGTTTACACTTTCCCATGCCCGATCCTGGGTTTGTCGGTGCGGATTTGGTAGTTAATGCTTTTGCTGCTAAGGAAAAATATCGGACAAATTGCATTATTTGTGATTTTGGTACAGCAACCACGATACAATTGGTTGGTAAAGATGGCTTTTTTTATGGAACTGTAATAATGCCTGGGGTGATGATCTCTGCTTCACAACTTTTCACGAAAGCTGCCTTGCTTACTAACATCGATCTTAAAGCACCTGAAACATTATTGGGAACCAACACCAAAGATTCATTACTTAGCGGTATTATTCGTGGTAATGCCTTTATGTTGGATGGTTTTATTAGAAAGATAAAACAGGAATATATTAAGCTGAAACCACTTCAAGTGATAGCAACTGGTGGAATTTCTCCACTAATTTGCCAACAATCGGAAGAGATAGACGTAATTGATAAAATTTTGACATTGGATGGCTTAAATCGCATTTGCGAAAAGGAATAATCTGCTTTAGATGAAAAAATATATTCTGTTACTGGCCATGATTATATTGGCCTTAAATTTGGCTACTGAGGTTTTTTTGCCTGAGTATTCATTGCAGGGTTATATACCTTTGCGGCATAACCGCTTAGATGTGTACGGTGCTAATAATAAATACAAATTTTATGAGGATAGAACAAATTATTTAGAGAATTTTAAAGTATATACAATTAGAGAAATAGATTATGAAAAAAGATTGGTTAAATTAACTGCTAAATTTGGAGATAAATACAAATTATATCCAGATGTTTACATAAATTTAGATGACTATTTGGCAATGGATTTCAAAACTACCTATCGCGATTTAATCTATGACAAAAGCTTGGAACTTTTGGAAGAGGAAGATCGTACTAGCGGCGAGGGTTTAATAAAAGATATTGTGATAAAAATGCCGAAAATAGCTCAACAATCGCGTACTGTTAGGAAAATATTTGGAGGAGATAAAGCTGGTAGCCTTAGTTTGGATGGTTATCAAAAGATAACATTTTCCGGTAGAAGTACCACCAGAGAAAATGCTGAACAAACCGAAGATAATCAAAAAACCGATTTTGATTTGGAAATGCGGCAAGAGATGAATCTGAAATTGCGAGGAACTATTGGAGAAAAGATACATGTTGATGTGAGCCATTCTTCTACAGAAGATGATTTTCTTTCCGAACCAAGCGAAATAAAGATAAGCTATGAAGGCTTCGAAGACGAGGTGGTAAAATCGGTTGAATTGGGAAACATTTCTCTAGCTCTAACTGGTTCTAAATTCATAAGTTATTCGATATCTTCCGAAGGTTTGTTTGGTGTAAAATCGGAAATGGAGTTCGGAGACCTAAAGTTAACTTCGATAATCGGGAAAGATGAAGCAAAAAAAAGTACACAAAAGTATACAGGTACTTCCCAAGCAGATTCAACGATTATAGAGAGTAGAAATTTTAT
>JAXHUB010000037.1:0-5063 GCA_034189845.1 Candidatus Cloacimonadota bacterium
GTATAACAATAGTTTCCACGAAAAAAAATCAATTCAGGACAGAAGGGAGAGGTGTGGAGAAAATAAAAATGTAAGATGATTGCTGCCTGCCGCTTCCTACAAAAAAGTTTTGGACTGGGGTTCATGCTGGCGTGGACTTCTGGGCAAACTCATTCACTAAAGCAGAAATAGGAGCTGTAAATGCGAATTCATTTGTAGTTTCCTTTGCCACAAAAAATTATGAAGTTCAAGAAGATATGAACACCCCGAATTTCGGCAAGTCCAAATCCATTACTCTTGAAGAGGGGAATTTTGTAAAGCCGATCTTGCTGCTGTGCCATGTTGGATAACGTGGAGGAACTCTTCTTGGCAATTGTTGACGAAGCATCTGGGCTGAAGCAGACTCTTCGTCGAATGCCTTTGTATTATGCCTTAGAGTGACGTTTTCTTTTTCTGTAGGAACAGGTTGCCAACTTGTTACTACGATTTATGATTTATACGCCAAGTACAACATTATTTGCCATAGTAGCGATATGGCTTTTTCCCTTCTCCGTTCTTGAATGGAGAAGGTGGCTGAGCGTAGCGAAGTCGGATGAGGACATGCAGTTTTTTTGGCCCTAAATACTGAAAAAACAGCAGCAGCAGGATAGCCTAGATTATAGGATTGGCAGGATTGTGCTTAAAATGATCACCAACCAGTTTCCAATAAAAATATAGATTTTGGTTGCCAAAAATAGGCTGCTGAACAAATTTCACTAATAAATAATATAAAAAACAGGAGCTGGAATGAAAGCTGCAACTATAATTCGTCTGGTAATTTTCCTAATTTTAATAGGAATAATAGTAGTTAACTACAACACAATTGCAGATTTGGAAGAAAGAATAGCAAATACTACGATAGTAACCATAAAAAATGATTCTTTGATAGCTACCACTGCATTGAGTTATAATGACAAGCTAGTGGTATTAGATCCTCAATTGGTGGATACCTCGACCAAGTTGGGTTCACCATTTCGAGATAGCCTTAGCTATGGTGAGCTTTTGGAAAAATATATCCGCAACCGCTGGGCAGATTACTATGGCATGCGGCGTGGCACCAAAGAATGTAGGCGTATTCACGAGGGCGTGGATTTGTTTGTTCCAGAAAATACTCCTGTTTACCCGATAGCACCGTTTGGAATTGTTACTGAAGTAAGCGATAACCCACATTATATGATAAAAGTGGCTTGCAAGCGCGAAGATGGTAGTCCCGATAGCGTGAAAGTAGAATATGGAAAAATTGTCAGAGTGCTTTATCCGGAAGGTTTCCAAACTATTTATGCACATCTGAATGAAGTATTTGTGGAAATAGGGCAAGTAGTGAACCTGGATACAAAACTTGGGGTAACCGGTATAACCGGCAATTTAAAACGCAGCGGTAAGGCTTCACATCTTCATATGGAATTCCGAGATAGTAATGATGAATCTTTCGATCCTAAATATCGTTACTATTATAAGGGTACAGATTTTGAACATTTTTTGGATTTTTTTAGTTTGTAGTGCAGATTTCTAAATTGCAAAGAGTTATGACTTTTTCCCAGTACACTGTTTTATAGAAAAAAAGATAAGTAAATGTATAGGAAATACGAAAATAGCCGACAAATTGTGTGGCTGAGATATATGTGGAATTTACCAATAAAAAAAGATTTTTTTGAAAAAAAATGACAATAATTTTGAAATAGCATGTTGTTGCCACGGTGCAAAAACTATAGATGTGGTTGCTGTTATTAACGACCTATCTTTAAATACAACAAATTATAATGAAGCAGATGCCATTGATGTTAATTACAAAGACAGTCCAGCTGCTACCGTTTACGTGACTGGACAAGCCAAACAAATGTTGATGTTGACGATGATACACTCATCTGGCTGTGGGATGCCTTTAAAACTATTCAAGAAGGTGTGGATTGGCAGTTTATTGCAGATATAAGTTGCTACGACGATGGCAGCGGAACTAACCAGAGAACAGCAATGGTAAATGTTCCTGCTAGTGATACATATGACTATCGTATGGCATCAGTCTACAACCCGAACAAAGCAGATTTTGGTAAAGATCATATAAACTATAAAGAAATTACCAACAAATCTGGCACACAATCTAGCTGGGCAAATCTGGGTTCTGTAGCTCTTACAATTCCTATAACAGAAGCTGGAACACCATTACCATCTGCTACAAAACTCCAGGGTAACTACCCGAATCCATTCAATCCAAGCACAACTATCAAGTTCCAGGTTAAAAAAGACGAAAAAGGTGTACTTAGCATCTTCAATGTACAAGGTCAGTTGGTAGAAAGAAAGACCTTCTTACCAGGTGAATACAACTATGAATGGAACGCTAAAGATAAATCTTCTGGCGTTTACTTCTATCGTCTGCAAACCGATAACTTCAAAGAAATTCGTAAGATGTTGTTGCTGAAATAAAATCTATCTTAGTGTAGATACAAACTTGAGGAGAGTCCTTTTGGGCTCTCCTCTTTTTTTGTACCTCTTAAGTTGCCCTTGTAGGGAAACTACAAAGGGTTTACTGCGAAAGCGGAAGGATTTTGAAAGCGAGGTTGCCAACCTCGCCTGCTGAATGTGCACCAGCATTTCTGAGTGTTGAGATAAACTTGCCTTCACATTCCGAGGTCTTGGATGACAATCGGAAGTGGAGATTTCATAAACCCCTCTGCTCTGCTGTCACAGAGCCTTTTATTTTTGAACTTCTTAAGTTTTCTCTTGCGAAGTAAGAGAAAACTACAACCTGTCTCGCCGAAGTGGAGCGAAGGCGGAAGAATCTGTACTTTTGGATATTTTTGAAATCACCGCTACAATAGAGTTGATTGGACTTTGTCATTTCGACCGGAAGCCGCAGGCTGAAGTGGAGAAATCTCTATAAACAAACTATCTATCATTTTTTGGAGACCTCTCCACTACGGTCGAGGTGACAGCGTATTCCCTTCGTTGAAGTAAACTTGCCTTCACATTCCGAGGTCTTGGATGACAATCGGAAGTGGAGATTTCATAAACCCCTCTGCTCTGCTGTCACAGAGCCTTTCTTTTTGAACTTCTTAAGTTTTCTCTTGCGAAGTAAGAGAAAACGACAAATGAGTTTGCAGCAAGAGAAACTACAGAGGGTGTTTTTTCTACTCGCCACTCTCAAGTTGCTGTGCTAAGGGTTATACGCCAACGAGAGAGAATTTATGTACCGAAAGCCCATAGTTGTACCCACATCATTTTTTTAATAAAAAAAAGCCGACTGCCATGGGGAGACAGCCGACTTTCTGGGGTTTGTGGGAGGATTTTTATAAAAGATTATTTAGTTCAGATAATTAGCAATTCTTTATGATTTTTCAGAAATATTATTCCTTTTATTTTACTTTGATGCCATTTCTTACTATATCTACTATCTGCTCTTTCTTTTCTTGTAAAGAGAATTTCTGATTCCGAGTAGACCATTCTGTGAGTAGAAAATCCATAGTTCCAAAAATAAGGTAACCTAAAGCTTCCGTATCAACTTTGCGAATATCGCCTTCAGCAATGGCCACATCAGCTAACTTTTTTAAATAATCCAAATATTTCTTTAAAGGTTCATATTCTGGGTAAGATTCATAAAAATCGGGACTTTGACGTAATTCAATGGCAAGAAAACGAGCCACTGAAGGATTTTCTGTAAAAAGATCTATATGATAATCTATAAACTTTAAAATTTTATCTCTGGCGCTAGTTTCGCGTTCTATCTTGTTCTGTATATTTATTAATTTTTCGCCAAAAAGTTCTTCAAAAGCTTTTATCAGCAAATCATCTTTATCCTTAAAATAAAGATATACTGTGCCGTCAGCAACTCCAGCAGTTTTGGCTATTTGTGAAATCTTGGTCTTGTGAAAACCTCTACGAGAGAAAGTTTCAATAGCAGCTTCAATAATAGCCTTTCGTTTGGTTAGTTGTTTCAGTGACAGCTTTTTATTTTTTTTCATACTTAACCTCTTGATCATAACCGATGGACAAATATTGAATGATTGTTCATTCTGTCAAGAATAAAGTGTGAACGATGGGTCATTAATGTTCCGAGAAGTTTACAAGAAAGACTGCTTGGCTCAGCCAGAATGTTTTTTCTTGACATAAGAAATTTGAAAAAAAATCTAAGATAGTTAAAAAGCTATAAAAAATAGATAAAAATAGGAGAAACCACATGGAAGATAACCGAATAAAACAGCATCCTATCTTAGATGTAAAAAAACAACCTATGATCACCTTTTATTGGAATAAACAACCACTTCAGGCAAAAAAAGGAGAAGTAATTGCTTCAGCACTTTTTGCTAATGGAATTCGTATTTTTGGTCATCATCATAAAGATGGGTCAGCCCAGGGTATTTATTGTGCAAATGGTCAGTGCGCTAAGTGTATGGTAATAGCCAATGGGGTGCCGGTGAAAGCTTGTATGACAGTGGTGAAAGAAAATATGATAGTAGAGAGTGTAGAAGGTTTGCCAGAGCTACCAGAAGTTAAGGACAGCCCAAATTTTGCTGATATTGAAAAGATAGATGTTGATGTACTAATAATAGGTGGAGGTCCAGCGGGGCTTTCAGCTGCTTTGCAAATAAAAGAGAGAAGTGTGTTATTGATAGATGATAAAGCTAAACTGGGCGGTAAGCTGGTTTTGCAAACTCACAAATTTTTTGGTTCAGTTGAAGATTCACTAGCTGGAACCAGGGGGAACAGAATTGGTGAAAAATTGGCTGCTGAAGTAGAGAAGCAAAGTAATATAGAAACTTGGGTAAACAGTACTGCTTTACATGTGTTTTATGATAAAAAGGTGGGAATTTTAAAAGAGAATGTATATAAATTGGTGAATCCAAAAGTTATTTTAAATGCTGCCGGAGCCAGAGAGAAGTTTTTAAAATTTCCTGGAAATAAATTAGCAGGAATATATGGAGCTGGAGCGTTTCAAACTTTGGTAAATCGAGACCTGGTACGTCCTACTAAGCGTTTATTCATTGTAGGTGGGGGGAATGTCGGTCTTATCGCTGGTTATCATGCTTTACAGGCAGGAATAGAGGTGGTTG
>JAXHUB010000038.1:0-5668 GCA_034189845.1 Candidatus Cloacimonadota bacterium
TGTGGCCTAAGCACAAGGAAAAGAATGAAAAAAAATATGGCCAAAATGGAGAATATCCATAGCCACAAGTGTAATTCTTCACGAATAAGGATAGAAAACAATACAAACAAAAAAATGATTTTATCTGCTATAGGATCTAAACTTTCGCCTAATTCACTCTTTTGGTTAAAGTTTCGTGCAATGTAGCCATCAAATAGATCTGTGGCAAATACTGCTGCCAAAACAAAAACAGTATATTTCCACTCAATAATAATGAGCCAACCTAATAAAGGTGAAGCTACAATTCGTAGAAAATCTAGCAAGTTAGGTATGGTAAATATCCTCTTTTTCATGTGCTCTTCTTTACCCGACAGGTAGTTTATTTGGCAAGCAATATTTTTTTAAAAGTATCGTTTTTTATCCAACCGCCCATTCCATTTGCCAACCTTATAAGGCTCCATCCTTCCTCTTGTTGTTCTATTTTAAATATCATACCTTCATGGATTGTAAATACTCTAGTAAATTCTTTATTAGGGCCACTGTAACCAATAGCGGAATCAGCCAGTAAAACAGCTTCATTTTTGCTTATATAACGTTTCCACTTAACAAAACTAAGAAAAAGTGAAAGTAGCAACAATAATATGAGGACTAATGTGAAAAAAGTTGGAAGAGTTTTTTCTCTTTTTCTAAAGCGAATAATCATCAAATTTATAAGAAAAATGATGCAAGCAAAAAATAAAATAGAGAGAATTGCTAGAAGGTTTAAAGAAATCCTACTAAGAATATTTTCCCATAGCGCAGATAGGAAGTTTTCAGATTCTAAAACTTGCTTGTCTGTAGTTTGGGAGAGGGCAAATTTTAAGTTTTCTTGAGCTTCTTGGAAATTTGGCTTAACTTTCAAAGCTTTTTTGTAGTATAGTATTGCATTTCCTAAATTTCCCAACCGATAATGAGTGTTGCCAATATTGAAATACAGTTTAGAATTTACAATATTTTCATTTTCAAGCTTCTGAAATAACTGCAAAGCCTCTTTAAAATGTTGATTTTCATATTTCTCTACAGCTTGTTGCAAGATTTCTTGTTTTCGATTAGCAGCAAATATGGTAATAACTATAAATAAGCTAAGTAAAATAGTAATAATTTTTTTCATCTTACTACCTCATTTTTTTGGAAATTTCTGCTAAAATATTTTTTAATTTATCCAAATCGTTTCTAATATTTGTTGGTGAAAATCCGCCTGGCATAAATCTAGCTTTATTACACTGTTCGAAAAATTCTTCGGTTTGTTTTACAATCTTGTTTGGAATTTTCTTTTCCATTTTCTTAAGAATATAATCAGTAGAACTACCGCGCGGAATTTTTAATTTATCAACTAAATAATTGGAAAGACCAACATGAGCTGAGTAATAAAATTCTGAATTTTCCTCTCTAGCATGCTCACGCGCTTCTTTTAGATATTTTTTCAGGATTTTGTTTGCTCTTTTTTGACGTTGATAGTACTGATTGCTCTGAAGTTGATAGTTTTCTTTTGCATACAATTTTGCAATGGGAATAGTAAGAAGTAATAATATCCAAAAAAACCAATACAAAAACTTATGATAAATTGGCTGGTAAGAAGTAAGTTCAAAATTATCTTTAATAAAAGCAATATCTCTGCCTTCCATCTGTACATTCGTTTGTGCAAAAGAAGTACCTATAGGGCTTGTCTTGCTTCCTTGGGTTACTTTTATGTTGTAAGGAGCAGTTGTTAGTATTTGATATTTTTTCTTTTCTACATCAAAATAACTAAATTCTAAACTGGGAACAGTGAAATCTCCCTTTTCTTGACCGATAATAAGATATTTTAAAATCTTTTTACCAGAAATTTGATCATCATTAATATCGGTGGTTATTTCCGGGTCAAGATATCGTAAATTCTTTACTTTAGGAAGCTGAGGAGCTTTGAATTGGCGCAAGTTTCCCTCTCCAGATATCTCTAAGGTATATGTGAGAGAATTTCCAGTTTGGATTTCATTTTTGCTTATTGAACTTTTTATATTAAAAGTTCCGACAGCACCGGTAAAGTTATGAGGTTTGGAATTTTCAGGAAGAGGTTTAACTTCCAAAACGATTGGTTTACTTGCTATGCGATACCGTTTTGTACGACCAAAATCAAAAAAACTTTGTCCAGAAATATAGATATCGATATCCATTGCTAAAGGTTCAATTTTCATTTGACCTGTTTTGCTGGGGAAAAGTGCTATTTCCCTAAGTAACATCTCGTTATATCTTACTCCATTTAAAGTAGTTGTACTAAAATTAGAGCTAGTAGCATTAAAAATATCTTCTTTCCAAAAATAATTGAAGGTCGGTTCTTCTGCATAGGACATATTTTCGATATTATATCGAGTGTAAATTTTGTAAGTAAGAATAACTGGTTCCGATACATAAACAGTTTTTTTATTTACTTTGGCTTGGATAAAAAGATTATCTTCCAACTTATCGGAAGAATATTCATTATTTGAACTGGAAAATGGTGGAGCTGGTTCTGTACTACCTTCAACTACTGTTATTTTTATAGGGTTAGTGCTATATTGCTTCCCTTTAAAATTAAAGGAGATCGAGGGTAATGTAATATTCCCAGCTTTTTGCGGGCGTAAATTGTAAGTATATTTTTGAGTAAAACTGCTCTGCATTTTTCCATTAATAATGCTATAGGAAGAGGAAGTGGAAGAAGAGCTGCCCAAATTGGTGAAATCTTCTAGATTGGGAAGATTGGGTTTGTTTACATCATTAGCATTTTCGCCAGTAATTTCTATGGTGAATTTTAATATATCTTGCAAACCAATTTTGTTTTTATTCACGTAGGAAGTAACTTCCAAAGAGAATAAACTATAACAAGTTAATGATATTAAAAATAGTAAGATAACTCTTTTCATTTTTCTACCAATACTTTCCTGATTTTGGTTTATCACCCTTCTGCTTTTGCTTTTCTTTTTCTTGTTCCTCTTTTTCTTTCTGGAGTAAGGCTTTAAGTATTTTTTCTGCTTCTTCTCTATTCTTTATTTCTTCAGGAGTCATCTGTTCTTGCTGCTTTTCATCTTTTTTTTCTTGTTGTTCTTTTTTGCCCTGTTGCTGTTGTTTCTGTTGTTGTTCCTGGTTTTTACTTTCTTGTTTTTGTTGTTGTTTCTGATCTTGTTTGTTTTTGTCATCACTTTTTTGCTGGTTTTGTTTATTTTGTTGTTTTTGTTGCTGTTGTTTTTGTAGCATTCTGGAAGCAAGTTCGTAATTATAGCGAGCATTTTGATGATTGGGATTTACTTGTAAAGCTTGTCTGTATTTTTCCATAGCTTCTTTATATTTTTGTTGTTGGAAGTTAACATTTCCTAAATTATAATAGATATCCGATTCCAATTCTTTATTATTATTATCTTTCAGAGCCATTTTGTAGGAATTTTGTGCATTTTCCCACTCACCTTGTTTGTAGAAAGCATTGCCGGTATTGAAATGCAACAATCCTTCCTTAGGATGCTGAAGTGAATTTTCTTGAAACTTATCAGCAGCCTGTTGGTATTCTTTATCGTTATAGTGTTTTATTCCTTTCAGATTTTTCAAAACTTTGGGATAGGTTACTATTTCTGCTGTAATAACTGAAAAATAAAGCAATATGGCAACTAAAACAAAACGTTTCATCATATAACCCTTTTATAATTTGTTCTTTTTTTGTATAAAATAAATGCTTCTAAAAATAAGAAGATGAACGCTATAATAACGAAATAGCTATAGCGTTCTTTATAACGAACATATTCTCTACTATCGAATTTTTGTGTTTCCATTTGATTAATTTCTTGCAAAATAGCAAATATTTCTGATTGCTGTGGCGTGATAGGGTAGAATTTACCGTTTCCTATTTTGGCTAATTGGGAAAGGGTTGAAATATCTAACTTAGTAAAAACAATGTTACCCTCTTCGTCTTTAGCATATGTAATATTGCCATCGCTATCTTCCATGGGAATGGTAGTACCTTCGGGAGAACCAATTCCCAAAGAATAAATTTGTGCGCCATTTTGAACTGCTTCTTTAGCTATTTTGATAGAATTTTGCGCTAAATCTTCACCATCACTAACCAAAATTATGACTTTGTGTTTATCCTTTTCGGAAAATAACTCCATAGCTTTATTTATTGCCCCCCCGATATCTGTTCCATAAGTGCCTACAGATTCAGTATCTAATAGATCCAAAAACATTTTAACAGCACTGTAATCATCGGTAGGTGGACATTGTACGAAACTTTCCCCAGCAAAAGCTATCAAAGAAATTCTGTCCCCTTGTAATTGGTCTAGAAAAAGTTTTATTTGGTCTTTAGCACGCTTTAGACGATTCGGTTCGATGTCTCTGGCTTTCATGCTTTTAGACACATCCAAACATATCACAATATCTATGCCTTCTTTTTTAACTATTTGTACTTCTTTACCCCATTGAGGTCTGGCTAATGCTATTATTAAGAAAAAGAGAACCAAAAGTAGGAGAGCATTCTTTACATTCCAATAAAAAAGGGAAAACCTCTGTAATAAATACTCATGAAAACGGGGAGAGGCAAATTTAGTAAACTTCTTCCTTAGCTGTAATGTTCCTAAAACAATTATAATGCTAAAAATTGGGATTAGAATAAGCAAGAAAAGCACATTTGGTTCGGCAAATCGCATAATTTATCCTATGGCGTTTTGATTCTGATAATGGTTCTTAAGATAAATTCAAAAATTAATAACAAAATAGCAACAGCTAGAAAGTAGAAAAATAGCTCTTGATAATCGTAGTAGTTTTTTATTTCCAGCTTGCTTTTTTCCATTTCGTTTATTTTTTCGATAATAGCTTCCAACTGTTTTGTATTGGTGGCTAAGCTAGCATTTTGGGTTCCAGTTTTAGCGGCAATTTTATCTAAAGATTCCATATCAAGTTCTATTTTTACCTTGCGATATTGAATCCGATTTCCTATTTGGAAGGGAAAATCAACTAATTCTTTACTTCCAACCCCAATAGGGTAAACTTTTATATCATAAGTGACTGCTAATTCTGCTGCTGTTTGTGGAGAAATCTCACCGGTATTATTTCTACCATCAGTAATAAGTATTATTACTTTTGATTTTGCCTGTGAATCTTTTAATCTGGCTACAGCTGTAGATAATCCCAATCCAATTGCTGTACCGTTGGCTTCTTTGTTTATCTTAATTTGTTCTAAAATGTTCATTAAAATATTATAATCCAAAGTTAATGGACACTGAGTATAGGCATGTTCTGCAAATATAACTAAGCCAATACGATCGTTAACCCTTTTTTCGATAAATTCGGCAGCAACTTTTTTAGCAGCTTCCAATCTATTGGTAGGCTTGAAATCTATTGCCTGCATACTACCGCTAACATCGATAGCCAGCATTATATCAATCCCTTTACCATGTATTTCTTGTCGTTTATGCGCCAAACGAGGGCGTGATAAACTGAAAATTAGTAATGCAAAAATAATTACTCGTAATACTATAAGCATATAATTCCAAAGATTATTTCTGCCAGCAGCTTGCTTTAGGATTTGCAACTGAGGAAAATTGATAGTTGGACGCCTTTTCTGCTTGAAAAAAATTTCGTAAATTAAGTATGGTATAATAATGAGTAGAGCCCAAAGCCATTCAGGGTGCATGTATTCAAACATCCTTTT
>JAXHUB010000039.1:0-3155 GCA_034189845.1 Candidatus Cloacimonadota bacterium
CCACTTTGGCAATGAATCACCGCAACCTTACGTTCAGATTCAGAAGCTTCTACTCCCATAATCTTGCTTACCTGTTCCAGCACTTCTGACCCGCCAGGAGCACATTTATTAATATCCTCCCCCTCATTCACAATAGCCTCTGCATAACCGGAACAGCCAGGATAACCACAAGCTCCACAATTAGCTTGCGGTAAAACTTCGGTTATCTTTTCTATTTTTGGATCGATTTCAACATGAAATTTTCTAGAAGCATATGCTAAACCAAGTCCGTATATCAAACCCAGAACACCTAAAGTAGCTATTGAATATACAATAATCATAAAAATCTTCCTCCTATATATTCAGCCCAGAAAAGCCCAGGAATGCTAAAGCCATACAACCAGCTACTATCATTGCTATCGGAATTCCTTTCATACTGGCAGGTAGCTCCGCCTTGTCCAACCTCTCGCGTATTCCAGCCATCAGTACCAAAACCAAGGTGAATCCTAAACCGGCAAATAGACCATTCAATATTGCTCCTATAAAATTCAACTCTTGGTTAATATTCAAGATCGCTACACCTAAAACAGCACAATTGGTCGTTATGAGAGGTAAAAATACACCTAACGCCTTATAAAGTGCTGGTGCTGTTTTTTGGATCACCATCTCTACCAATTGAACCAAAGAAGCAATAGTTAAAATAAAGGCAATTGTTTGCAAAAATTCTAACTTAAGAGGTATTAATAGATAAGATTGGATCAACCAGGTGAAAGTGGAGGCCATGGTCATTACAAAAATAACTGCCATACCCATACCTAGGGCAGAATCCAGCTTTTTGGAAACCCCAATGTAAGGACACAATCCCAAAAATCTAGAAAGAACAAAGTTTTGTACGAATATCGCTGTTATTGCTAAGGCAAAAATTCTTCCTATAAGTTCCATCTATTCTCTCCTATTTTTCCTTTTTAAGATTCAGCAATCCCATTAACAATCCCATAACCAAAAAAGCACCAGGTGCCAATATGGCTACTAACACAGGTTTGTATCCTGCAGACATGATATCTATTCCAAAAAATTGACCTGCTCCTACCAGTTCACGTATTCCACTAATTACCACAAGTGCTAATGTAAATCCCAATCCCATCCCAAATCCATCCATTATAGAAGTTATGGTATTGTTTTTGCTAGCAAATGCCTCTGCTCTACCTAAGATCATACAGTTAACAACAATAAGGGGAATGAAAAGACCCAGACTTTTGTGAATCTCTGGTAAAAAAGCATTCATGGTTAAATCTACAATAGTAACAAAAGAAGCTATTATTACAATGTAGGAAGGAATTCTAATCTTAGTAGGAATAAAATTCTTAATAAGTGAGATAAAAATATTGGAAAATACTAATACAAAGGTGGCAGCAAACCCCATACCCAAAGCATTTTTTACAGACGTTGTTACCGCTAAGGTTGGGCATAACCCCAGTGCCATTACGAATACCGGGTTTTCTTTTACTAATCCTTTGGAAAATACGTTCATCAATTTCATTCCTTATCCTCCTCATTATTATCTGAAGACGATAGAGCTTGTTTCAAATTCTGCAAACCATCTTTAATAGAATTGATTATAGCTCTTGAAGTTATAGTGGCTCCGGTAAGGCTTTCAATATCACCACCATCTTTATCTACTAGCAGTTTAGGTATTGTTCTGCCAATGAAATTTTTAGTAAAATCCTCATTCTCACAATTTGCTCCCAAACCGGGAGTTTCTGCTTGATTTATTACTTTAATCTTGTTGATCTTCAGATCTGGTTTTACACCAACCATTGTTTCAATATTACTGCTATACCCATACTTACGGGCAACAAATGTATATCCAGTTACTTCTCCAGCTTCATCTTTTCCTATATAATATTTAAAATAACTGCTCTTGTCACTTTCTTTTTGAATCATAAGCGGATCTGGTTTTACCTTTGCCTCCTGTATTTCAATGGAATCTGTTTCAAATGTTTCTGCCTTTGGTAAGACCATGCGGCGAGCTTCTTCTTCCGTTTTTTGTTTATTTTGTGCTATAAGTGGTTTTGTATAGTTATTTACAACAGCCAAAACTCCACTGGCTACAGCTGTAATTAATAATAAAATAACACCTAACTTGAAATAATATTTCATTATTTTACCTCCCCAAATGGTTTAGGAATTGTATATCTATCTATTAATGGTACCGCCATGTTCATAAGAAGTATCGAATAAGAAACACCTTCTGGATATCCACCAACTAGGCGAATAACAACTGTTAATATTCCACAGCCAATACCAAAATAGACCCTCCCTCGCTTGGTTACCGGTGAAGTAACCATATCGGTTGCCATAAAAAATGCTCCCAAAATAAGTCCACCAGCAAAAATATGAAATAATGGAAGCAATAAAGAGGCAGAAAATAGTCCATTAATACCGCCAAAAATGTAAGTCAAAACAAAAACGGTCGCGATATAGCTAACGGGAATTCTCCATTCGATTATATGCTTATAAGCTAAAAAGGCAGCTCCAATAAGCAAAGCCGCTGCCGAAACTTCTCCTAAACATCCACCAACATTGCCCCAAAACAAATTTTGGATTGTATCCATGCTTGCCAGCTGATTCATTACATTTTCCTGCAATCCAGCTGCAACTTGGGTAGTATCGCGTAGTGCTTTAGCAACTCCCAGAGGAGTAGCAGAGGTAACTACTTCTGGAATATTTTGTGGTAAATTATTCACATTTAGACCATTTAAAGAACTAAAACTCGTCTTTACCCAGCCAGAAGTCATTATTGTTGGCCAAGAAGCCACTAAAAATGCTCTTCCCAATAAAGCTGGATTGAATATATTAAATCCTAATCCACCAAAGATCTGTTTTCCTATAGCAATAGCAAACACGGCTCCTACAACGGGAATCCACCATGGAGCCCCGGCATTGATATTGAAAACCACCAATATTCCTGTTACCACAGCACTGCCATCTTTTATTGTAACTGGTATTCCACGTAACTTCTGAACAAACGCTTCTGTAATAACTGCTGCTGCTACTCCGTAAAAAGTTAACAAAAGAGCTTTGAAACCATAAAAATAAACACTAACTATCAAAGCTGGAATGAGCGCTATCACAACCTGCCACATCACAGACGATACCGAAACCTTCTCTTTTAA
>JAXHUB010000004.1:0-6594 GCA_034189845.1 Candidatus Cloacimonadota bacterium
GCATAAACTCCAAAGGTTTCAATCCACTTAGCTCAATGTTCATAAGGCTTTGTTTTTCTGTAAAAATATTGTGCAGAGTAAATAGCGATTTAATTCCTTTACTTTTGGCAGCAGCAGGAACTAAAGCAGTCATCCAGTCATTGCAATGCACTACATCGGGTTTTATCCAATCCAAAAGATTGTTTATAATTTCTCTTTGAAAAACCAAGGCACGGCGAACACGGGAGTGCAGTTTATTATCTTCGTAAGGATTTTTTATGTAGGAAAAAGCGCTATCGTTCACCAGATGAATTCCTTTCCCACTCAAAATTATTGCGAGTCGATCGAGCTGGCGGTTTGTGAATTTGGCTACGTTTCTTATTTTATTGTCGTACTTAGGAAGAACTATATGCAGCTCGTAGTCTCCACTTTCCTGTAGATAACGGATAAGGCTGGCTGAAATATCACCCATTCCACCACCTTTAGCAGAGATAAGGTTAGCCGCATTACCCATTCCTTCTGGTAATTCAGTGATCTCTGGGGTGCAGATGAGAATTTTGGGTTTAGGAGATTTGAAAACCAGTTTCTTGTATTCATTATTTATAACTTTGTTCAAATCTTCATTTTCCAACTTTATTCTCCTTTCCTAAATTGTTTAATAGAGTGTTAACTTTAAATTGCGAATCTAACATTGCCTGCCACATTTTGATAATAAAGTTTTCGAAATCTTTTGCTTTCTGGTGTTGTTTTCGGAAAGAAAGGTTAAACCAATTTGTTGAAAAAATGATCTGTAAGAAGTATTGAAACCTCTCCTTATTGAACCAAAGAATATTGTTGTAGGAGTTTAACTGTAGGAAATTTCTTATGCGGGGATCTACCAGCAAATCCTCCATAATTTCTCGATTTGATTTTTGGGTTAATTTTTCATGTAAATTTTCATGCAATAGCCCAATTCGCAAAAATTCTAATAATTCATAACTGTTAAATTGGTTTTTATCTAATTTTTCCAAGATTATATCTCGTAGATGATAATCTTCCAAAAGATTGATGGCATCTGTGTTATTTGTGTTTAAATTATGCAGAATAATCCAATAAAATCTAATAATTTTCAATCCTGGTGGAGTTCCTATTTTTTTTAACATATTAATCAGCATTGGTGATAACTTCAAAGAGATCAAATCCTTACAGTTTATATAATTACTAACTTTAACAGTATAGAGCAATTCCTTCTTTATTTTTTTTCTAATATTTGTTATTTTTTTTTCAGAATCTACAAATTTATGATAATTTTCCAGGAATTTTTTTAACTTATTTCTAAATACTTGTTTTATATAGTTACTGCTTGCTTCATAATCTTTGCTGTAGATAATATTTATGAGTTCTTCTTTTTTTAAAAGTTCAGAAAAAGAGTGCAAAAGTGGTTGGAGTCTCAATTTTACCACAAAATGGTCGATATTAGCAGTGCCTTGCCCTTGCAGGTGTTGCCAGGCTTTATGATACAGGTTGTTATCTTTAATTACGCGGCTTTTTAGGAAAACATGGTATTCAAATGCTTGCAATTTTACGGCAAGTCCATGTTGGTGAATTTCAGCACAGTTGAAAATATATTCCAATTTATGAGCTAAGTCATATAAAATTACAAAGTTATCATCTCGGTTGGGTATCTGCAAGATATCAGCTAATTTCACACTTTTTTTCTTGTAATGATGAAAACCGCTATGGATTCTACCTTTAATTTCTGCATATCGATTATGATAGATAACAATTGCTGTTTCATCGCCGCTGGAATTGGTATAAGCAAACACATCTTTACATATATTTTCCGAATCTGTTTCAAAGCTGAATAATCTAAAATGCTCAACATTGGCAAAAAGATATCTTTTTTTTATAATAGGAAAAATTTCTTGTTGATGTCTATGTAGTAATTCTTCATTTACTTTTTCTTGCCATTTGGGGCGGGCATATTCCATACCATATCTTTCTTGAAATCCTTCTATTTGTCCGTGGGCAAACATGGGAAGACCGGGGAGGGTGCTCATAAGAACGCATACACCAAAGTATTTGTCATCAGTTCCAAATTGAGCTATAGCAGTTTCTTCATCGGGATTACTCATGAAATTCACAAAACGTTTTAGAATTTGCGGATTGAATTTTAAAACATTTACAATGGATTGCTGATATTTGTCATTCTCTTCATTCTTTAGCATATTCATAAAAGCGCTGTTGTAAACTCGGTGCATGCCTAAAGTGCGAACAAAATAACCTTCCATCATCCAGAAAGCTTCTGCTAAAAGCAAAGTATCTGGTAGTTCACTATTTATTTCATCAACTGCTTGGCGCCAAAATTCTTGTGGCATATATCGATTGAATTCAGTTTTAGTCATAGAAAATTCTGAGCGAGAGGGTATATCTCCACCTGTCCCAGGTTGTGGGTACCATAATCTTTGAAAATGTTTTTTTGCGAGTGTCATGGCAGCATCGAAACGTATGATAGGAAACTTGCGGGCGATTTTTTTTATCTTATCTATCACAGTACGACGTACTTCTGGTAGCAGATAGTTTAGTTGAGCTGTATCGTTCCAAGGAAAGCTGGTACCGTCATTACCATGGTAGATGTAGCGTGTTTTTTGGTGTACATGGTCGTGCATTTGGAAGACAACGGCAGCATCTGTTCTATCAAAGTAGTGTTCTTCCAAATAAATTTCGTAATCGGGATGCGAAGATAGGTTTAGTTTAGAAAAAGTGTAGTTGGGAAAAGGGGAACGATCAGTTTGAATGAACCAATCTGGGTGCTGATAGATCCATTTGGAATCTATTCCTACATGATTTGGCACCATATCACATCCCAATCGTATTCCATATTTCCAAGCTTTGTGAATAAGCTCGTCCAGTGCTGTTTCACCTCCTAAATCAGTGGCAATTGTGTAATCGTATAGGGAATAAGCAGAGGCTATGGCATCTTCATTTCCAACTAGATGTTTAATTTTTTTTGAAGCTGGACTGCGTTCCCAGATACCAATTAGCCAAATTCCTGTAAAGCCGTATTTGGAGAGTAGTTCCAATTCTGTTTCGGGGATTTGATTCAATTTTGTAATATTTTTTTTATATTTTTTACTAAGCTGATCGAGCCATACATAAGAGTTTTTGGCAATCATCACCAATTTGGGCATCCAATTACTGTCTTCCGAAAAACGTTCATAGTCATCTTCGTCGTTAAATTCATATACTTCTCTAGGAGCGGGACCTGTTAAACCGAGTTTATTTTCCTCTTTAACAAAATCGAGGGCAGAAAGTAGTTCCCCAAAATCATTATCTAAGTATTTTGCCCAATTATCTCGAATATATTCCAGTTGTTTTTCTAGTGAATCTGGATACTTTAACAAAGGCAGCTGCAGAAATTCGGTTAGGCTATAGCTATTATGAATAGGGTGTGAATTTGTTTGGAAGTAGCTGTTTAATAGTTGTAGAAACTCTTCATACACAGAGTAACGTAAAGCAGCATTGGAAAATAGTTCGCGATATTTCTCGGCAGCCTTGTTAGTATTTAAAAGCCAATTAATTAAAATTTCTGGTATTAAATTTTGTGGCTTGTAATGTTTTAAACCGAATACTTGTTTGAATTTTTGTAAGAAAGAAAGAAATTCATTAAGCGGGAGTTTTTTTTGTGCAAATTCGAAGAATTTGGAGAAACTATCATCTTTTTCGTACAGGCTTATAATTTTCTGAAAAACAAGATTTAGTAGCATCAATGAGTTTAATTCCGAGGCTTTATATGGCGGGGTATTTTCCATATTTTTTTTCTTGTTTATACCAGAAATTATCTCATGAAGGTCGGAACGTTTATCAATTTCCAATTTTGGGTTAGCGGGAAGAGCATATTCTTTTTGCGCTTTTCTACAGATAAGCAAGGATTTTTTCATATCTAATAATACCATTTGATATATTTATAAAATTTTTGGCAGCAACATTTTTTGGGTCTAATTCTAAAATTAAAGCTTTGTTTACCAGCTCCTTCAAGTTGGAAACTGCCAGAAAATATTGCTTGCTCGTTGTTTTCGGCTAATTTTAAAGGTATAAGTTTGAATTCATCTGTTCCCATTTTATAGAATAATTCTGCTTCTATAAAATCAGCTGGTAGCTTAGCACAATTTACTATAGCTTTTGCTTCTACTTTTTTCCCACTGTCTATAATCGTTTTTACTTGTAGGTCAATGTCAAATTTCATAATTTTAACATTTTGCCAATTAGAGTCTATAAGTTTTTCATTTTTTTCGTATTCTTGAAGTAAGGCGAAATTATTTGCTTGAATTTTTTCTGTATGCTCAATACTGGGTAGGTAGAATTTTTGGATATAGTTTTTTAACATTCTATGAATATTGAAATTGCGGCAGACATCATACATAGAATTACGCATTTTTTCTATCCAGGCATAGGGGATATTATTTTGGTCTCTGTCGTAGTAAAGGGGCAGTATCTCATTTTCCAATAATTCATAGATCTGATTCGCTTCCAAAGTGTCGCGCACTGTTTCATCTTCAATATTTTCGCCTGCGTCTATAGCCCAGCCATTTTCTTTATTATAGCATTCTGGCCACCAGCCGTCTAATATACTTAGATTCAAAGCGCCGTTCATGCCAGCTTTTATGCCAGAAGTTCCGCTTGCCTCCAGCGGTTTAATAGGATTATTCAACCAAATATCCACTCCTTGTACCAAATGACGACCAATGTTCATATCATAGTTTTCAATAAACACAAATCTATCTTGCACATTATTGGCTCTGGCAAAATCTATAATATTCTTTATCATCTCTTTACCTTTAGCATCGGCTGGATGTGCTTTCCCAGCAAATACAAATTGTATTGGTCTTTCGCTGTTCAAAAGCAGTTTCAGCAGATGTGCTTTGTCTTTCAAAATTAAATTGGCACGTTTATAAGTAGCGAATCTGCGGGCAAAGCCAACCGTAAGATAAGCAGGATTAAGAGTATTGTTGATAATTTCAGAGCTATTTATTCCCGAGCCTTTATGTAACAAGCTTTCCTTAAGTCGATTGCGAATGAAACTTATCATCTGTTCTTTGCGCTGCTGATGTGCTTCCCAAATTTCTATAGAAGGAATTGCATTAATGTTTTTCCAAATATTTGCTTGGTCACCTCTATGTTTGTAGTCAGTACCCAAGTAACGATCGAAGAGCCTGGTAACTGTCCTGCTAAGCCAAGATTGGGAATGAACTCCATTTGTAATTGCAGTTATCGGCATCTCTTTTTCGTAAATTTTGGGATAGATATCGTGCCACATATTCCGAGAAACTTTACTGTGTAGTTGAGAAACTCCATTAATATGGTTGGAAAATCTTATAGCCAATGCAGAGAGAGAAATTTCGGACTCATCATTTACCTGAGCATATTTAGCAAATTCATTAAACTGTAATCCGATTTTTTCGATTTGGTCATTTAAAAATTCTTTTACCATATCTGGATTGAATTTTTCGTTTCCAGCAGGCACAGGTGTGTGTGTGGTAAACACACTGCTGCTGCGTACAAAATTAGCTGCTTTGTCAAAGCTAAAGTTATGTTTTTGTTGCAAATCGAGCAGTCGTTTAATTATCAAAAAAGCCGAATGTCCATCGTTCATATGATAAATAACGGGGTTTAGCTTGAGTTTTTGAATTAATTCCATAGAGCCGAAAGCCAGGACAATTTCTTGTAATAATCTGGTTTGTTTGTCGGAAACATAAAGATAGTCTGTTATTTTTTTAAATTCAGGTTCATTTTGTTCTAGGTTAGTATCCAAAAGATAAAGTGGAATTTTTCCCACATCAATTTGCCAAACTTTTATATTAATAGGTTTATTTTGGATATTAATTCTAAGAATAAGGTCATTTCCATTTTCATCTGTAACCTTACGCACGGGTTTGGAATACCATTCGTTTTCCTCATAATGTTCTTTTTGATTTCCATTCATATCTATTTTTTGAGAAAAGTAACCATAGCGATATAGCAAACCGAGGCCAACCAGAGGTAAGCCCAAATCGGAAGCTGCTTTCAAGTGATCTCCTGCTAAAATTCCTAGCCCACCCGAATAGATCGGTAGCGATTCATGCAGCCCATATTCCATAGAAAAATAAGCAATTTTCTTATTAAAATCAAATTCTTTATAGCTACCGTCTTCCATTTGATAACTACCTTTGTAGTTCAGATATTGTTGAAACTTCTGGTAAACTATATCTAACTCATGCAAAAAACCTTTCTGATGAGTGAGTTCTTGTAGTCTGTTTTCGGGAATGGTTTGTAAGAGTTTTATAGGATTATGCTGAAATTTGCGAAAAAGGTGAGGATCGATGCGGCTATACAATCGATAGGCATCTGTATCCCAAGTACTCCAAATATTCTGTGCCAGCTCTTCCAGTTGCTTTAGTCCTTCCGGTAATTGCGGTTTCACGTATATATCCATAAAATTAATGTTAGATTCCATATAACCTCCTAAGAATTAGTTGAATAGACAAACTAAAAGTAGTTATTCCATAAAAATTGTATATTTGGGTAGCTTATCGTACTTCCAAAATATACAATTTTTATGGAATAACTACTTTTAGTTTGTCTATTCAACTAATTCTT
>JAXHUB010000040.1:0-2234 GCA_034189845.1 Candidatus Cloacimonadota bacterium
AGTTCATCAGGCAGGACAGAATAATGGTGGTATGCTAAAGTATGCTTCTATAAAAGTTGAATTTGTAAACACATCTACAAATCCTGAAGAAGTTATACCGGCTAATATAGCACTTAAAGGAAACTATCCCAATCCATTCAACCCTGAAACTACAATTCAATATAGTGTAAATAATCCTGCAAATGTGAAGATCGAAGTTTATAATACCAAGGGACAAAAGGTAAGAACATTGGTAGATGAACACAAAAATGCGGGTGAGTACAATGTTGTATGGCAAGGCAAAAATGAAGCTGGAAACAGTGTTGCTTCAGGAGTATATTTCTATCGCCTTACTTCAAATAATGAAACTGAAGCCAAGAAGATGTTGCTTATTAAATAGTAATTTTCTTGGAAATTATAAGGCTCTGAAATTTTTCAGAGCCTTTTTTTATTTGACATATAAAAACTGAAACAAAATATTCCACAAACATTATGGGGGTATATATGAATCGTTCTATAGCACCAAACGGTACTGAATACTTTCTGCCTAATTCAGATGAAACAGAGGTGGAAAACAAAACATTAGCTGAGTTAACCAAAAAGCAGAGAAAAAAGGGAAGAAAAATAGTTGCCGTGCAGGGTATGGGATTTGTAGGTTGCGTGATGTCTGTAGTAGTTGCCGATGCTGAAGATGAAAACGGTGAACCTATCTATTTTGTTCATGGGCACCAAAGAGCTTCTAACCGGTCTTATTGGAAAATTCCTATTATAAATAGCGGTAGACCTCCAGTAAATTCATCAGATAATGAAGTACCTTTGATGTTTGAAAAATGTGTGAATAAAAAGAAAACATTTAGAGCTACTTGGAGCGAAAATGTTTATGATTATGCCGATATAGTAGTTGTAGATATTCAGCTGGATGCTACTAAGCCCGCTTTTGGAGAAGCTGAAAAAGGATATTGTGATCTCTATGCTTTTAGAGAAGGAATAAAAACACTAGGGCGGCATATAAAACCTGAATGTTTAATATTAGTTGAAACAACTGTACCACCAGGAACTTGTGAACAGGTTGTAAAACCAATAATAGAACAGGAATTTAAAAAAAGAGGAATAAATATAAAAAAAAATCCACCACTAATCGCACATTCCTATGAAAGAGTTATGCCCGGCGCAAATTATGTGGCTTCTATTCGCGATTTTTGGAGAGTATATTCGGGTGTGAACGAAAAAAGCAAAAAAAAGGCTCATGAATTTCTTTCCAATGTGCTAAATGTAAAAGATTATCCTTTAACTGAATTAGAAAATACCAATGCTTCCGAAATCGCTAAAGTAATGGAAAATTCCTACAGGGCTACTAATATAGCTTTAACATTGGAATGGGCTCGCTTTGCTGAAAAAATTGGCGTGGATATTTTTAAAGTAAGAGATGCTATTAGGAAAAGAAAAGGCACCCATGATAACCTTCTGCGCCCCAGTTTGGGTGTCGGTGGATATTGTTTGACCAAAGACCCTGTTTTGGCAAACTGGGCAATGCAAAAAATATTTAAAATAAATGATAGCTTGGATGTAGCAATAAACTCTGTGAATATAAATGATACTATGCCACTTCATACTATCGACTTGATAAGAAGTGAATATAAAAATCTAAAAGATGTGAAGGTAACAGTACTAGGTGTTTCCTACTTAGAAAATTTGGGAGATACTCGTCATTCACCTTCAGAAATACTAATAAAATATATCAAAGAACTATGGGCAGAAGTAAAAGTACACGATCCTTATGTGACAAACTGGGCAGAGATGGAAGATATAAAAATAGAAAGTAATCTTGAAAATGCTGTTAAGGGTGCTCAGGTCGTTGTATTTGCAGTGGGACATGATGATTATCGCCAAATATTACCTAAACAATTTGTAAAAATTTGTAATTGCAAACCGCTAATTATTGATTGTTCAAATTTTATAGACGATAATAAAATAGCAGAATACTTAAAATTGGGTTGTAGAGTAAAAGGTGTGGGAAAAGGGCATATAAATTATTTAGGAAAATAAACTTTGACATATTGCTATTTGGAAAAAAATTAAATTTGAGGTTTGAATGGAAAATGTAATAGAAGTTAAACAGTTAGAAAAGGAATATAAGTTAGGGAATATAAAAGTTCCTGCATTACGTGGGATAGATGTTAAGATTCGATCTGGAGAATTTGTTGCCATTATGGGACCCTCTGGTTCTGGGAAATCAACTTTAATGCATATTTTGG
>JAXHUB010000041.1:0-2149 GCA_034189845.1 Candidatus Cloacimonadota bacterium
CGTGCCGATATCGACTATGCTCTTACCCAAGTAAGCACAACTTACGGTATAATTGGTATTAAGATTTGGATCTACAAAGGCGATATCTTAAAATAAGGAGTTTTGAATGTTAGCCCCACAAAAAGTTAAATATAGAAAGCGTCAAAAAGGACGCACCAAAGGCTTAGCGCATCGCGGCAGCACAGTTAGCTTTGGCGATTACGGGATCATCGCTCTATCCCCTGGTTGGATAACCAGTCGCCAAATTGAAGCTAGTCGTGTTGTTATTACCCGTCAGATGAAAAGAACCGGAAAACTATGGATAAGAATCTTTCCGGATAAACCGATTACCCAAAAACCTGCCGAAACCCGTATGGGTAAAGGGAAAGGTGCTCTTGAATATTGGGTCGCCGTGATAAAACCCGGCCGAATCCTATTTGAATTTGAAGGAGTAGAACCTAGTGTGGCAAAAGAAGCTGCCCGGCTAGTAGGTCACAAATTACCTATCAAAACTAAACTTATTGCACGTGAAGGAGTTGAAATATGAAAATTGCAGAACTCCGTGAGCTAACTAAACAAGAGCTTGAAACAAGATTGGAAGACCTTAAAGAAGAGTTATTTAATTTGCGTTTCCAAAAAGCTTCCAACCGTTTGGAAAATGCTCATCAAATTAGAGTTGTGAAAAAAGAAATTGCTAGAATTAACACCTTGTTTACTGAAAAGAAAATGCAGGGTGATGAGAGGTAATCATGGCTGAAAGAAAAGTAACCAAAACAGGTGTAGTTGTCAGTGATAAAATGGATAAAACCATTGTGGTAAATGTGAGCAGACAGTTCAAGCACCCATTGTATAAGAAAATAGTACGTAAACATAAAAAATTTAAGGCCCATGATGAAAATAATGAATGCAAGCTGGGTGATATAGTTAGAATAGCAGAATCACGCCCACTAAGCCGTCATAAACGATGGACTTTAGACAAAATAATCGAAAAAAGTAAATAAGGAGTCTGAAATGATCCAAGCTCAGACAATTTTAAAAATAGTTGATAATTCCGGAGCTAGAAAAGCAATGTGTATTAAAGTACTTGGCGGTTCTAAACGAAAGTATGCCAGTATTGGAGATATCGTTGTGGTAGCTGTAAAATCTGCTTCTCCCAATGGCAAAGTGAAAAAAGGTAGTATGCAACATGCAGTAATTGTTCGCACACACAAAGAAAAAAGACGTCCCGATGGTTCTTTTATTCGTTTCCAAGATAATGCTGCAGTTATTGTAGATGAACGTGGTGAACCTCTTGCTACCCGTATATTTGGACCAGTAGCTCGGGAATTACGCGATAAACATTTTACCAAAATTATTTCGCTGGCTCCTGAGGTAATTTAGGAGATATTATGATAAAGAGAAATAGCAATAAAAATCAACAAAGAAGAAATATGCGAATAAAAAAAGGTGATACCGTAGTGGTTATTTCAGGACAATACAAAGGTGTAAAGGGACAAGTATTGAAAGCTTTTCCTAAAAAGAACCAGGTTATTGTGGAAAAAGTTAATTTCATAAAAAAACATGAACGTCCCACTCAAAAAAATCCTCAAGGTGGTATCATTGAAAAAGAAGCACCGATTCATGTTTCCAATGTAAAATTGTTCAATGAAAAGATAGGTGATGTAACTCGAGCTGTTTACAAAAAAATCGGTGATCGAAGAGTTCGTGTATGTCAAAAAACTGGCGATGAGATATAAGGGAGTAGGACATGAATCGACTACAAGAGAAATATAACAAAGAAACACTTCCTGCTTTGATGAAACATTTCAATTACGATAATGTTCATCAAGCACCCAAACTGGTAAAGATATCGGTTAATATGGGAGTAGGCGAAGCTACTCAGAACAAAGCTTTGCTGGATAATGCGGTAAAAGACCTTACCGATATTACTGGGCGTAAACCTGTTATAACTAAAGCTAAGAAATCAATTTCTAACTTTAAATTAAGACAAGGTATGCCTATTGGATGTATGGTAACTCTTCGCGGAGAGATAATGTATGAATTTTTAGATAGATTAATAAGTATTGTAATGCCTCGCATACGAGATTTCAGAGGTGTTTCTACCAAATCTTTTGATGGACGTGGAAATTATTCCTTGGGCATTAAAGAACAAACTGTATTCCCAGAAATA
>JAXHUB010000042.1:0-4521 GCA_034189845.1 Candidatus Cloacimonadota bacterium
GGCAGGATTAGGAAGATTGGGAACAATTCTAATACTCGTGTTTTTCAAGAAGATTTAATTAAGTATTATAAAAATAGAAACAAAGAAAAACAGTGGAAGGAAAAATTAGGTAATGATTTAAATTGGCAATTGTCATTTGATAATGTGCGAGAACGCGATAGAACAAAACATGTTCATCGTTTACACCCATATAAAGGTAAATTTATTCCTCAACTTGTAGAATATTTTTTAGATGAACATATTGATAATTTCAAAAAAGAAGTAATTTTTCATAAAGATGATATAATTTTAGATCCTTTTTGTGGTAGTGGCACAACTCTTGTACAAGCAAATGAATTAGGAATCAATGCCATTGGTATAGATATTTCAGTTTTCAACTCACTAATAAGTAATGTAAAAGTAAAAAAGCATAACATATTTGAATTGCAGAGACAAATTAAAATAATTACAAGATCCTTATTAGAATTCACATATAATGCTAAAAATATTGAATTTGAAAACGAATTATTAGAAAAATTAACTAAATTCAACAATGAATTTTTCCCTTCTCCAGATTATAAATATCGAATTAGGAATAGAGATATAAATGGTTGGGAGTTTGGTAAGAAAAAAGAACGAGAATTTTTAGATGTATATGTAAAGTTAGTAAAAAAATATGACTTGGGAATTATTCAAGATAATAATAGTAATAGTTTTTTAGAAAAATGGTTCTTAAAACCTGTCAAAAAAGAAATAGATTTTGTATATTCTTTAATTCAGAAAGTAGAAAATAAAGATATTAAGCAAATTTTGGAAATTATATTAAGTAGAACCATCCGTTCTTGTAGAGCAACAAAGCATTCAGATCTTGCAACCCTGAAAAAACCAATTCATACAACTTATTATTGCCCAAAACACTATAAAATATGCAAACCTATTTTTACAATTTTAAACTGGTGGAAAAGATATAGTAATGATACCGTAAAAAGATTATCTCAGTTCGATCAGTTAAGGACTAATTCTTATCAGCATTGCTTTACAGGTGACTCAAAAAATTTAGATATTTTTGCTGCAGTAAAGAAAGAAGATTACAATTTTTATTCTCTTCTAAAATCAAAAAAAATAAAAGGTATATTTTCTAGTCCACCATATGTTGGATTAATAAACTATCATCGCCAGCACGCCTATGCTTATGAACTTTTTGACTTTGAAAATCGAGAAGATAAGGAAATCGGGCCTTTATTCAAAGGTAAAGGAATTAAAGCGAGAGAATCTTATATAGAAGGAATTAGCCAAGTTTTATTAAATAGTAAAAAATATATGGAAAAGAATTATGACGTATTACTTGTAGCAAATGATAAATTTGGGCTTTATCCCAAAATAGCTGAAAAAGCAGGTTTGAAAATAGTCAAACAGTATAAAAGACCTGTTTTAAATAGAACTGAAAAAGATAAATCAGCTTATTCCGAAATCATTTTTCACATGAAGGAGAAATAATGGCTTTTCATAACTCGTGGAAAAGAGAAATCATCGATACTATTAAAGAGTGTTTAAGAAATAAGTTTTCAAATTATAATCTGAAAGGTACACAAAAACCATTTCATTTTAGGTTACTTGGAAAAGATAGAATGGAATTATTTTCATTTATTCATTCATTAAATACAACATTTGGAACTTCTATTTTTGAGCCGGTAGCCACAAAGATAGCAAAAAATAAGTTTGCTCAAGTAGAATCGCAGTATAAAGTGGGAAACGAAATTAGTAATGAAGCCCAGAATGAAATTCAAAAAATAATAAATTCTTTATCATTAGGTAATGATGTAAACAAAATTGAAGAAATTGAGATTATTAGAAAAGTAGCTAATCGAGGTAAAATAAATAAAATTTCTACAATTAATGCAGATATTTTTTTAAAGGATAATTCAAATAATGTTTATCTGTTTGATATGAAAACAGCTAAACCAAATAAAAGTAACTTTAAAGATTTTAAACGAACATTACTAGAATGGACTGCTATTACTTTATTAAAAGAACCAAATACCAAGATACATACTCTTTTAGCAATTCCTTATAATCCATATGAACCCTATCCGTATGAATTCTGGACAATTAAAGGCATGATAGATTTAGATGAAGAGATTATGATTGCTGAAAATTTCTGGAATTTCTTGGGTGGAGCTAACACATATGAGAATCTTTTAGATTGTTTTCAAACAGCAGGTAACGAAATGAGAAAAGAAATTGATAATTATTTCTCAAAATTCAAATAGAGGCAATATGAAAAAAATAGCTTTATTTATAAATCTTTTCTTAACTATCTTTCTATCGGCTCAATCTGTTATTCAAGTGGAACTACCGCAAGTAGAAAATGTTGAGCTGAAGCCTTTCGCCAGCTTCGATTTTGGTGAAATAAACGAATCTTCGGCAATTGTGAAAAGTAGATTTTGGGATGATATTTACTGGACACTCAACGATTCAGGTTCACAGAACAAAATTTACCCTGTAAACAGCCAAGGTGAAATTCTACGGGCTGAGTGGTATAACCAAGAAGAAGGTGGAATTTTGGTAGCCAATGCGGCAAATGTGGATTGGGAAGATATGACTACCGATGATCAAGGGAATCTATATATTTCCGATTTGGGTAACAATGGTAATGCCCGCCGCGATTTGGTTATCTACCAGGTAAAAGAACCCTACCCCGAATTTACCGCCATCACAACTGCCTGTAAAGAATATCGTGTGAGCTATCCCACCCAAAAGGAATTTCCTGCTACTAAAAAAAATTTCGATTGTGAAGCTATTTTTTGGGTAGAAGAACAACTTTTTGTGCTTAGCAAACACCGAGATGACACCTACACTACACTTTATCGGATAGATACTTCCCAGAAGCAAAGTGAATTGATACCTTTGGAAACTTTTGATATCGGTGGTATGGTTACAGCAGCTGAAGCAAACGATGATGGTAGTAAGTTAGCAGTTTTAACATATAATTCAGTATGGGTTTTTTATAAAGAAAACGAATCCTATTTCCAAGGAAAAATAAAATGGCTACCAATAAAAGCTAAGCAGTGCGAAGCTATTTGCTTCAAAGATGATGAGCAGCTGCTTATTACAAACGAACAAAGTAATTTATTCATCCTCCCTATTCGTAATCTAACTGATGTAAAATGATAAAACCAGTATTTATATTCTGCTTTCTTTTAATGTTTGGAATAATCTATGCAAAAAATTCACAAATTTATTCTTATACCGAAACAACAAATGATACTACAGTTCTCACCTACTACAAAACAACTAAAACCGACTCTTTGATAAAAAGAATCAACCAAAAAGGTGATGAAACACAAATAACCTATTACAATAAGAAAAATGAAGCGCTTATTTTTTCTTTCAAAGATAATAAATCCGACTATAAATTAACCAAAGAAGGTAATAAACTGCTTGTAGAGAGATACTGCGCAAACAAACAGCTACAAAAAGAGTATGAACTTATTCCAGAAACTCCATGGTGGCAAACTATGTCTTATTCTTTAACAAAATTTAGTCAAAGAACCAAGAAAGAGGTGGAATACCAAGTATTTTTAATAGGGCTTTACGATGTAATAAAATTGCGTGCTATGAAAAAAGATATAGAGAAAATCGAAGTAAACAGTAGCACTTTTGTAACCCAAAAAATAGAAATAACTCTTTGTAATTTTGGGGGAAATTTTTGGAATGCCAATTATTGGTTCAGAAAATCTGATGGCCTTTTTTTAAAATATGAAGGTACTAATAATCCTCCTTGTACTGCTAAAACTGTAATAGAATTCGTAGAAAAAGTAAAATAGAGAGCCACATTTAATGTCAAAGAATCCAACAACCACAGGCATAGATCTCACCAGCGGCAATATTCTGAAGAACTTAGTAAAATTATCACTACCTATAATGCTTTCCAACTTTTTCCAGACCTTCTACAATCTAACCGATACATTTTGGTTGGGTAAATTGGGAGATACTGCCAGAAATGCAGTAGCAGTTGCTGGAATGACCTTTCCACTGATATTCTTCTTAACCTCTTTTGGCTTTGGTTTTGTAATAGCCGGCACTTCGCTTATCGCCCAGTACAAAGGTGCTCATCAGTACGAAAAAATGAAGGAAGTAGTAGGCCAATTTATCATCATAATGATTCTTTTTGCTATTGTTTTTCTCTCAGCAAGCTTTATTTTTATAGACGACATTCTAAGATTATTGAACACACCAGATGTAATTTTAGTACAAGCAAAGCAATACATTTCGGTAATATTATTTGGAATGTTGTTCATGTTCATTTTTATCTCATTTCAAAGTTTTTCTCATGGCTTGGGTAATACGGTTTCACCAATGAAAATTCAGTTTATCTCGGTTTTATTGAATGTGATTTTGGATCCTTTATTAATTTTTGGAATTGGTTTTCTACCAAAGTTGGAAGTTTTAGGTGCAGCATACGCCACTCTGATAGCTAGATTTATTGGAGCCGGATTTGCAGTACATTATCTTTTTAAAAAATCACCACAGATCGTTCCC
>JAXHUB010000043.1:0-5406 GCA_034189845.1 Candidatus Cloacimonadota bacterium
GTTGGTACCTATAAACTAAATAAAGGTTTGCATTTTAATTTGAAATCTCCAAATTTACACTACAATAACCAAAATTGGCAGCTACAAGGCAACTTTTTCGCCTCGATTGTATATAAAAACCAACCTAAAATAACTTTTTCCTTGGAAGAAACACAATTAAATTGGGATAAGTATAAAATTGGCAACCTTAAATTTAGTGGCAGCTATGAAGATGATATTATTTGGTTTAATCTATCTCGATTGAAAAGAGATATTGTACTGAACGGTAATGCGGATATCAAGCAGAAAAAAATGTCTTTAAACATGGGCATTAGAAGATTTAATCCTAATATTATTTTGAATAAGTTGGATTTGCCAGTAGTAAGTGGGAATATAAACATTCATGCTTATACAAGTAAAGTTGAGGTGAGTTCAAACTTAAATTTAACCGATCCGGGTTTTGGAAGCTTAGACGGCAATATTGCATTGGGGATTAATTATAATCTGCAACAAAATAAAACAGAGCTACAACTGCAAACTTCGCGCCTAAGATACAATTATGAGCCTTTAAAACTGGACATAAGATTGGTTGGAACAAAAGATAGCCTTGGAACAGAATATGTTACTATAAACGATGAAATTAATTTGAGCGGTAGCTTAAAAAAAAGAGAAACTTTCAGCTACAAGATAAATTTGCAGGCAAATGACGTAAAGATTTCGAATTATTTGCGATATTTTATGAAATCTTATCAACTTCGAACTTTTAAGGGAAACACAAGTTTTAATATAGAGGTTCTAAAATCAGATAGCAGTTTTGTTAGGGGAGCCATTTCAGCTTCGGAAATTTCCTATGAGCAAATGGAACCTATAGATTTGGAATGTGATTTCCAAGGAAATTTTGAACATATAAATTTTAATAACTTACGCTTAATACGAGCAGATGGATACACTCTCGATTGGATGGCCAGATTAAATCTGCAGCCATTAGAATATGAATTAAGCACAGAGTTTTCCAACCTGAAAATCGAAGAGTTTATAAAGCAATCTAACCTTAAAGGTAATTTAGCTGGTAGGGTTGAATTTAAAAAGGAATATGGAAACAATTGTCTCTGCCTTAATTTGAAAAGTGAAAACTTCCAATTAGGGGATACAAAATGGCATAATTTTCAAGTAGATGTTTTGCAACAAGATAGTTTGCTCACTATCGAAAAATTGCAGGCAAAGGATAAATATCTAAACTTGGAAGCAAAAGGCAAGTTAGCGTATAATTTTTTAACCCAATCTGTATATCCCGATAGCAACCGTTTGCAAATAGAGTTTAAAGGAGATCTGCTGCATTTTATCTCTAATCAGGTCGATATGATAACCTCTGGAGATTCTGAAACCGATATGAAATTAGTTTTGGGAACTGATGAAGAAGGATTTTTACTGGACGAAGGATACATCAGGTTAAAAAAGGGGAAATTAAGAATACGAAATCAGTTAGAGATAGTTGATAAAATTTCCCTTGATATCTTGTTCGAAAATAATCGAATGCAAGTTAACCAGTGGCGTCAGCAAATGGGAGATAGTTGGTTGTATGTAAGGAATGAGAATGCAGAAGAGGGTAACTTTGAGTTAGCCAATATAAATTTTGGTAAGTTTTTCCTTAAAACTACTGGTCCAGGTATTTTAGTACATATTCCTGAATATATGCCAAGCAATTCAGTAGCAAACGTACAAATAGCAGGCAGAAATAGTGAAGAATTTATAATTGAGGGTCCATTCTATGATATCAAAATGTTAGGAGATATCTATTTAAGCAATGGCAGAGCTATTTATCCTCCCAATTCCGAAAATCTTTTTAAAATGTTCACTCAGGTAACCGATTTCAGATTGCCAGGCAGACAGGATAAAGCAAAAGAAATAAAACCTAAAACAGAAATTGGTGAGCTTCCTTTCGAATTGGATTTAATGTTGCATTTTACCGATAATGTGCGCTATGTAACTTATCCAGTAAATCTTATTGTAAACCCATCCAGCTATTTGCACTTGCTTTATGAAGATGGTAAGTTCATTGTTCCTGATGCAAACTTCATCTCTGAACAAGGCAGTGTCGATATTTTAGGTGCCACTATGGAAGCAGATTTCGTGCAGGTTCTTATTAGCCGTTATCACAGAGGCGTTAAAATATCGGGTACTTTTTATAAAAAAGTTGCAGATGGAACTTTGATAACTCTGCATGTGTATAATGAAAGTAGTGACGGCAGTTTTTCAGTCAATAAATTACAATATGAATTCAGTAGTGATAATGCTGAAGACAAAAGTATAACTAGTATTTTGGCGCGCTTGCGATATGGACGTGGAATTGATGAGCTTTCTGATAGTCAAAGAAGAGCGATTTTGCAGGATGAAATGGTGCAAATAGCTGGTTTGGGAATAAGTAATGTTATTATCGACCCACTTATTTCACCCATCGAAAATAAAATAAGAAAGTGGTTTAGTCTCGACTATTTTTATATGCAAACAGATATTATTCAAAACATTTTCCAAAGATATTATACGCCCACTTTACATGGAGAAAGTTATGCTATTGAAGCAAAACCAAGCGGTTTAAGTCGTTCCGGATATGAGATGTTTATGGATAATTTTACAGTTAGTATGGGGAAATACATTTCTAAAAATGTTTTCTTTGATTATCAGGCACAGTTTCAAAAGCCCGAAGGCTTAGCTGTAACATCGGATATGGGGGTTTATCACCACTTCACTATCCGTTATGATCTGCCCTATAAATTCAAGTTAGCTTACAAATACGATATTCTTCCATTTGATGAAAAAAATGCTCATGAAATCCAACTTCAGCGTTCATTCCGTTTTTAATCTATCCAAATAGGATTGCAAAAAACTTTACCACCTTTTTTAGTTTTACCACTCATTCTAATATAGGAATTTGTTTTCAATGATATTAAAGAGCCATTTTTCAAATTTAAAAGTTGTTTTTCACTCCCGTTATACCCAAGATTAATTTTAATCTCTTTAAATTTACCAAATTCACTATTTGTGAAAGTTTCCCAATGAAGTTTATACTTACCTGGCTCTATTGTGTTTCCTATATAGAACATATTTTTATTTTTTTCTAACCAGAAATTCAAAAAGGGTCCGTTGGAAACTATTATCTTTCGTTGTAGCAAACCTTTTAAAGGTGTATTTTGGTTATAATGAAAAACAGTTTGCCATTTGCCAAATAGTTGTTCATTCTTATTTATAAGTTTTAAGAAAGGTTTGGCTATTTGCCGCATCTGATTGAAATTTCCGTGAGCATCATTGCCTGCTAAAATCATGAATTTATAGCCTTGTAACAATAATGATTTCCAAAATTCTATGTTTCTGTCTACCTTATTATGCCCATTAATTATTTGTAAAAATTCGATTCTGGTATTTACTAGGTCAGAAATTTGCCAATTACCCCGTCTTAAGCTAATTTTTTGCAGAAACGGCACTTTTTCGTTTGGGTGAGCTGCAATATAAAGAGCTTGCTTTTCTTTTTTTAATTCGGAAAGATTTATGGTGGGTTTATTTTTAAACCATTTTTCAGCACTATCCCCCGTACCATATATAAATTCTTTATTATTAAGAATAAGTAGATGGATATTTTTTCCCTCACAATTCCCTACAGAAAGTTCCTCTCCTGCAATTATTCGGCATTCATCAGAATCATTTGCTTTTACATCATGTTGCATCATTTTCCATTTTTTCAGATTAGGATCGGTTTGCAGAAAATTTTCTGGGTTGTCATCAAGGTCATAAGAATGATCGGTTACGGAGAACCAATCTAAACCCATTGCTTTTGCTATAGTTGTGGTAGAGCTGATATCAGCACCAAATTCCACTTGGTCGCTAGTGTAGCTGCTATGATAATGTAATTCTCCTGCATACCAATTTTCTGGAAAGGGTGTATCGGAAACGATTTCGAAAACATAGGGCTGGGGCGTAAGATTTTTGTAATTATCGTTAATAAAAAGATAAGTTTTTCCTTTATGTGCTACTTTAATTTCTGTGATAAGTTCGTACTTTCCTGGCTTAAAATCACTTAATTCAATAGGGATTATTAGGGAAAAATAGGATTGAGAAATTTTCTTGTTAAATATCTCTTTATATGAGTTATATCCTAATATTTTAATCTCTATTTCGAGTAGTTTTATGGGGAATTTATCGGCATCTTTAATTATGAGCAAAACAGGTAGCTTAGAAGTTCGTTTAAGGCAAAGTCTGAAAGGAATATCCGTAATTATTTCAGGAAATGATGTGAAATACTTTGGGAACAGATATTTTAAATGATAGTGAACCTCTGCATAGGAGGCTATAAAGGGGATAAACATATAAGTAAAGCCTCAAATTCTTTTGCAAGAATTCAAGGCTTCCTGAAAAATAGTATTTTATGGTAGCCAGTTAGCATCTAAAATAGCTTCTGAAGTTTCATCATTACCTACGTTCCAAGGCCCATTGGGAAGGTAATAATAGATAGTGGCTCCTTCTGTACCGAAATTCTCATTAGTTTTAGCTACAACAGTGCTATCAGTTAAAGAGTAATCGAAAAGAAATTTTCCATCTGTCTTTTCCAATTTGTCTTCGATGTTTAACATGCTCAAATCGAAAGCATAGTAACCATTGGCTGGATCATTTTTGAAAGCAACATTGGCACGAGCGATAATTTGGATATTTTTAATAGCTTCTTTAATTTTCTCACGATTAATAGTATCTTGACGTAAAGGAAGGTATAAGGTTGCTACAATACCAACTAACATAATTATCATTAATAACTCAATTAAAGAAAATTTGCTCTTTCTCTCTATAGCCATTTTTTCCTCCATAAATATTAATAGCAAATAATCCAAATTTAACTTCTATGTCAAATTTTTTCATAAAATATTAAGAAAATTTTCTATTTTAATCTTGAATTTAGATTGCAAAAAATTAAAAAACTTTACAACATAGTTATGATATTTTTGTTTGCATAAGATTGAATTGGGAAAGCAAATTTAAAAGGAAATAATTATGAAAAAAGGTTTTCTTGTCATTTTTCTGTTTTTGTTTTTTTCTATAATTGCAGCTGAAATGCTTGATTTGAACAGAGCAACATTGGAAGAAATAAAACAGCTGCCAATTACGGAAAAACAGGCAGAAGATATCTATAATTACAGATTTTATATAAATTTTTTTAAGAGTATTTACGACCTGCGCGAGATTCCATCAATAGATCAAAAAACATTGTTGAAATTGAAGCCGATGGTTAAAATATCTCATTATGAAATAGAAGATGAGGCAGCCAAGAGACGGGAGGAGATTTACTATCTTATCGAAAGATTGGGAAGTAATGAAGGACTACAAGAAGGCATGAGCGATGTTTGGGAAGACTACCTTATTACTCCTCGTAATGTGAATTTTTTG
>JAXHUB010000044.1:0-8143 GCA_034189845.1 Candidatus Cloacimonadota bacterium
GGCTGGGAAGTTTTATTCCAGTACCAGGTATAAATGCCTCAGTCCTAAAAGAATTTCTCCAAGGCGGTGCCGGTTCCGGCAATAACTTATTTGGGATGTTTGACTTATTTGTAGGTGGTAATTTTGGTAGAGCCTCAGTATTTGCCTTAGGAATTATGCCCTACATTACAACTTCCATTGTTATTCAATTGCTGGGCGGTGTACTTCCCTTCTTCGAAAGACTAAGAAAAGAAGGTGCAGAAGGACAAAAGAAAATTAATCAATATACTCGTTATGGTACAGTTATCGTAGCAGCATTTCAAGCTATCGGTTTCAGTGTATTCTTAATGAACCTTGAAGGTGAAAGTGGAGCAGCAGTTGCCAATCCTGGAATATTATTCATACTTACCAGTGTTATAACAATGGTAACTGGAGTTATGTTCATAATGTGGCTAGGTGAACAAATAACGGATCACGGTATAGGAAATGGTATTTCTCTTATCATTTTTGCCGGTATCATTGCTCGCTATCCTAGTGGATTTATGAATATGTTCAATATGGTAAGAGTTGGCGCAATGTCAATTTTTATGGCTGTAACAGTTTTAGCTATTATGGTAGCAGTAACAGCTGCTGTGGTGTTGGTTACTGAAGGTAATCGAAAGATTCCTGTTCAGTATGCCAAAAGAATTATTGGCCGTAAAGTGTATGGCGGACAAAGCACACATATACCATTAAAAGTGAATACAGCCGGTGTTATTCCCATTATCTTTGCACAGTCAATATTGATGTTCCCACGTACCTTAGCCACATTTTTCAAAGATAGCCAATTTATGACTATGGTAGTAGAATGGCTTTCTCCGGGAGCTTTCCTATATACTGTACTTTATGTTGGTTTAATAATCTTCTTTGCTTATTTCTATACAGCAATGGTGTTAAATCCAGTGGAAATGGCAGAAAATATGAAAAAATACGGCGGTTTTATTCCTGGGCGCAAGCCGGGGAAAAGTACTTCCGATTATATTAATAATGTATTAGTTAGAATTACTTTGCCAGGCGCAATTTTCTTTGCTTTTGTAGCGGTTTTACCAGAATTTATGCAGCAATGGGCAAATCTGCCGTTCTATTTTGGCGGAACTGGACTTATCATTGTGGTAGGTGTTGCCTTAGACACACTTCAGCAAATTGAATCTCATTTGGTAATGCGCCATTATGAAGGATTCATGAAAAAAGGTAAGTTAAGAGGGCGTCGAGGTTAAGTTAAAAAGGGTGACAGTATGATCCAAATAAAAAATAGTTATGAAATTGAGAAGATGCGAGAAAGTAATCGCATTGTTGCAATACTGTTGCATAAGATGTATGAAATTATTAAACCTGGAATTTCAACCTTTCAGCTGAATCAGTTTGCTGAAGAATATATTCGTTCTCAAGGTAGTATACCAGCTTTCAAGGGGTATACTGTTCCAGGGCTAAAGCCATTTCCTGGTGCAATTTGTGCGTCAATAAACGATTGTATTGTTCATGGTATTCCTTCTAAGAAAAAGCTCTTGCAAGAGGGTGACATTATTGGTATAGATGTAGGTGTATTAAAAGATGGTTTTTATGGAGATGCTGCTAGAACTTATGCTGTAGGTGAAATTTCGGATACAGCAAAAAAAATAATACGAATAACCCAAGAAGCACTTGACAGAGGAATAGCGCAAGCCAGAGATGGCGCAAGAGTTGGTGATATATCGTATGCTATAGGCAATTTTGTAGCTGAGCAAGGTTATTACGTTGCAGATAACCTAACCGGTCATGGTATTGGGCGTCAGCTACACGAAGAGCCAATCATTCCCAATATCGGAAGAAAAGGTTTAGGACAACGTTTGAAAGAGGGAATGACGATTGCGATTGAACCAATGGTGAACATTGGAACGAATCGTGTTAAAGAACAAGGCTGGGAATTCAGAGTGGCAGACGGCTCTCTTTCAGCTCATTTTGAAAACACGATTCTTATAAGAGACGGCGAAGCTGAAATATTAACCCTAGCAAAAGAGAAAGGTTAATTTATGGCTAAAGAAGGTGTTATTGAAGTTGAAGGTATAGTGAAAGAAGCTTTACCCAATACTACCTTTAAGGTAGAATTAGAAAACGGTCACGAAATTTTGGCCCATAGTTCAGGAAAAATGCGTATGCACTATATTCGTATTTTACCTGGTGATAAAGTTAAAATAGAACTTTCACCTTACGATTTGAACCGTGGCCGAATTGTGTATCGGTATAAATAGGGAGAAAAGATGAAAGTGCAAGCTTCAGTTAAAAAAATATGTAAAGATTGTAAAATCATAAAACGCAACGGCGTTATTAGAGTTATTTGTCCAAGTAATCCTAAGCACAAACAGCGCCAAGGTTAATAATTAACAGGAGGTTTTAAATTGGCTCATATAGCAGGTGTTGAATTACCCAAAGATAAGCGAGTTATAATTGGACTAACTTATATTTTCGGAATTGGTCGCACTAAGTCTAAAGAAATACTTGGCAAAGCGGGTATTGATGAAAGTATCCATGTTAAAGACCTTTCCGTAGAACAGGAAAAGAAACTTAGAGATATCATCCAAAACGACTATATCATCGAAGGTGAGCTTAGAACACAGAGAGCTATGGATATCAAACGTTTAATGGAAATTGGTTGTTACCGTGGTTTAAGACACAAAAAAGGTCTCCCGGTCCGTGGTCAACGTACTCACACAAATGCCAGAACCCGTAAAGGTCGAAAAGTTGGTTCTGGAGCAAAAAGAAGATAGGATAGGGGGAAATTGTGGCTAAAAGATCAACCAAAAGAACAAGAACTAAAAAGAAACGTGTACGCGTATCTTTCAACGAAGGTGTAACGCATATCCATGCTACTTTTAATAATACAATAGTAAGTTTAACCGATAAATCAGGAAATATGATTACCTGGTCGAGCGGTGGAAAAATAGGATACAAAGGCTCTCGTAAAAGCACCCCATTTGCTGCTCAGTTAGCAGCAGAAGAGGTAGCTAAAGCAGCTTTGGAAATTGGAATTAATAAAGTACAAGTTGTGGTTAAAGGACCCGGTGGCGGTCGTGAATCTGCTATCCGTTCTTTAGATGCAAACGGTCTTACCGTAACAATGATAACCGATACTACTCCTATACCACACAACGGTTGCAGACCACGTAAAGCTAGAAGAATTTAAAAAAAAGGAAAACAAATTATGGCAAGATATACTGGATCATCATGCAAACTATGTAGACGCGAAGGCACCAAACTATATCTTAAAGGTGCACGATGTAATTCAGATAAATGCTCATTCGACCGTCGTGCATATATCCCTGGTGAACATGGTAGTGCTCGCGGTTTCAGAAAAAGAATGAGCGACTATGGAATTCATCTGCGTGAAAAACAAAAAGTTCGCCGTATTTATGGTATTTTGGAAAAACAATTCCGTAAATACTTTAAAATCGCTGCCCAAAAAAGCGGTGTTACAGGTGATAATCTTTTGCAAATTTTAGAAACAAGATTAGATAATGTTATCTATCGTATGGGGTTTGCACCTTCACGCAAAGCAGCCAGACAGCTGGTTCGTCATGGTCATGTTTTTGTAAACGATCGTAAAGTAAATATCCCCTCTTTCTCGGTGAAACCGGAAGATGAGATATCAATACAAGAAAAAAGTAGACAAATGAACCTGGTACAAGAAGCAATTGAAGCAACCACAGAATTGGATAGTTTTACTTGGTTCGAAGTTAATAAAGACAATTTCACTGGCAAAATACTAAGCTTGCCACAACGTGATCAGGTTCCATTAGACGTAGATGAACGTCTTATTGTTGAATATTATTCCAAATAGCAGATAGGAGATAATTTATGATGTTCCTAGAACCCATTCAGTTACCAGAAAATATAGACGTAGACAAAAAAACTTACAGTTCTATGTTTGGAAGATTCGAGATCGGTCCTCTGGAACCCGGTTTCGGAACTACTATAGGAAATACTCTAAGAAGAGTGCTACTATCTTCCATACAAGGAGCAGCTGTACGTTTCGTAAAAATAGAAGGCCTACATCATGAATTTACTCCAATACCTGGTTCTGATTCTGATTTCATTGACCTAATATTACGCTTAAAAAAATTGGTTGTAAAAACAGATTCCATAAACGAAGAAAAACTTGTTTTGGAACATAAAGGCAAAGGTGTTATCACTGCTGCAGAAATAAAAGAAACCAATGATGTGCAAATAGTTAATAAAGGCTTAGAACTTCTGGAAATGATCGAAGATGCCGATTTTAGAATGGAAATTTGGATCGGTATCGGACGCGGTTATGTGGCCGGCAGTGAACATGATATGGACGAAAAACCAGTTGGAGTAATCCCTGTAGATTCTGTTTATTCTCCCATTAACAAAGTAAATTTCTTAGTTGAAAAACAGCGTGTTGGTGAGAAAATCGACTTTGATAAATTGATAATGGAAATATCCACAAATGGCAGCATTGAGCCCAAGGAAGCTCTTTTCCTTTCTGCTAAGATTTTGCGAGATCTCTATAACGAACTAGTAGGGTTCGAAAAAGAACCAGAATATATCAAAGAAGTTGAGATGGATCCCGAATTAGACAGATTGGAACACATCCTGAAAACAAACGTGAACGAACTTGAACTATCAGTGAGGTGCAGCAACTGTTTAGCCGCAGCCAAGATAGATACTATTGGAGAACTAGTTGAAAAAACGGAAAACGAAATGTTGAAGTACCGTAATTTCGGAAAGAAATCTCTTGAAGAGATCAATACTCTTTTGGATAAGTATGACCTGTTTTTGGGCATGGATGTTAATGGTATTTATAAACAAATTGAAGAAGCAAAAAATAAGACTAACGTCATAAAAAAGGATTAGCTATGAGACATAAACTAGAAGGAAGAAAATTTGGAAGAGAAACTGATTCCCGTAGGCTTATGCTCAATAACCTATTGAAATCTTTGGTTGAACATGGACGTATAAATACAACCCAAGCTAAAGCCAAAGAAATTCGCAGATTGGCCGATAGAGTTATTACTTACGGCAAAAAAGATTCTATTCATCATCGTCGCCTTGCTTACAAAATATTACAGAATCGGGATTTGGTGAAAAAGGTATTCGATGAGCTAGCACCTAAATTCAAAAATCGTAAAGGTGGTTATACACGCATTTTAAAAAACGGTTTTCGTAGAGGAGATTGTGCTCCGATGGCAATTATAGAATTTGTAAAACCAACTTCTAAAGATACCGAAAAAGAGGGTATAAAAGCCGAAGATATTAGTTAATACTTCAAATTAATTTAACTGGTCTGAAACTCTCAGGCCAGTTTTTTTATTGCTTTATTTTACACTATTATTTTTTCTGTTTTCATAAATTCGGAAAGAGGTAGCTTATGTTTGACAAAACCTATGAAAAAATTAGCAATTTAATTGAACAAAAAAAATTTACAGAACTCAAATCCTTATTGAAGGAAATGCATCCGGCCGATATCGCACAAATAATCAATGAACTACCTTCAGAATTTCGTTTACTTACCTTCCGTCTCCTTTCTGCTGAAGTTGCCTCCGATGTTCTTCCTGAACTTTACGATGAAATCCAGGACGAACTTATTAACAAAATAAAAGATGTACGATTCCTAAAAATTCTGGACGAGATGGATTCCGATGAAGCTACAGATATTTTGGCTGATTTGGAAGATACCAAAACCGAAAATCTTTTAAAAAAATTAGATAAAATAGATTTTGAAGATTCCAATGAAATTCGCCGTTTGATGAAGTATCCCGAAGATACTGCTGGCGGTAGAATGCAGTTGGAAGTTATAATGGTAAAACCTGAGATGACACGAGAGCAAATCATAGAATATATAAAATCACAATTTGAAGAAGTAGAAAATATTCATTATGCTTTTGTTGTCGATAAACAAAAACATCTTTTAGGTGGCTTGGATATTACCAAACTATTGTGGCAACCTGCTAAAGCACGAGCCAAAGATATAATGCAAAAAGACCTTATCGTTGCTGATGTAAATATGGATCAGGAACAAGTGGCTAATCTGTTTCGTAAATACGACCTTTATATTCTACCAGTTATCGACAAAGAAGGACATCTTTTAGGTCGTATTACGGTGGATGATGTAATCGATGTTATTGATGAAGAAGCTTCTGAAGATGCTTATAAGATGGTAGGTTTGGAAAGTGAAGACAGAGTTTTTAGTAAACCATTTTCTTCTGCTCGTAGAAGAACACCCTGGCTCATTATAAACATGTTCACAGCCGTTTTAGCTGCAAGTGTGGTTAGCCTATTCGAAAATACAATTAGCCAATTTGTGATTTTAGCAGTTTTTATGCCAATTGTTGCCGGTATGGGCGGAAATGCAGCAACACAAACTCTCACAGTAATCGTTCGAGGTATAGCATTAGGAGAACTAACGTTTAGAAATACTAAACAAGCTATTATAAAGGAAGTTTTTGTAGGACTTATAAATGGTTTAGTTTTAGCGATTGTGGCTTGCCTAGTTGCCTATTTATGGAAAGGTAATTTTCTCATAGGAATCATTCTAGGTTGTGCTATGATAATCAATATGTTTATTGCAGCCTTATTTGGCTCATTGGTACCGATTATAATGCGTGTTCTAAAAATCGACCCAGCACTCTCTTCTGCGGTGATGGTAACAACTTTAACTGATATCGGTGGATTTGCAGCATTTTTAGGTCTAGCTACGATCTTTCTTTTGTAAGCCTATCGCAAATATACCGAGCTAGTCCCCCTAAAGAAGTTTCTCGGTAGTTTTCGTTCAAATCAGTGCCAGTTTTGTTCATTACCTCCACTACATCATCATCAAACGTTATTCTATGGCTTCCATCGGAAAACCAAGCATATTCAGCGCAGGAAAGAGCTCGTTTGGCTGCAAAAACTTTTCTTCCTATACATGGAATCTGTACCATTCCAAAAACAGGATCGCAGATAAGTCCTAAGTTATGTTCCAAACCCATCTCTGCTGCATATTCTATCTGTTTTACAGAAGCTCCCATAAGCTGAACAGCTGCTGCAGCCATTGACGAAGCTGTTTCCACATCACCTTGGCAAACTACTTTTGCGCCAGATATTGATGCATTGTGTTTAACCAGATTCCCTACCAAACCTGCTGTGGCAAGTGCTCTTAAAATATCTTGTGTTGAAAGATCCAATACTTCTTTAAGATAGTATAAAACTGCTGGTAAAATACCACATGAATCACAGGTAGGAGCTATAACTATTAAGTTTCCAGCAGCATTTTCTTCAGCTAATGCTAAAGCATAGGCAGAAAGCAATCCACTTCGATGTAAATTCTTATCTGTCATTTTCACTTTTTTAAAATAGTATTTAGCCTTACGCGGCAAACCTATGGGGCCAGGCAAAACTTTCTCTTTTCTAAACCTGCTTTTATGGCTTGTTTCATATAATCCCATACATGCTCAAGATATGTCCTAATCCCCGAGCCTTCCTGCAATTCCACATATTCAAAAAATGTTAGTCTACGCTTTTGTCAAAACTCTTCAATTGCTCTCATAGTTTTATCGGGATAAATATCCTTATCATCTATTTCTTTACCTTCGTACTAAAGAGTTCCGCCCCCAATACTATAAACCTCCCACTGGTCTAAAATTTTATCTTTCTTATTATAAGCTAAAAATATCATTCCATTTAAATGTCCAGGAAGAGATTTCTGCAGTTACCCTTCCATCTTTAGACTTCTATCCTTGAAAACTTCCGAAATAGCTTTATCTGTTACATAGCCTTTACCTGTTGCAGCCAAACTGCTGAACAAAATTACTTTGTACTTGCTGGCTCTATCATTCTTTTGCAAAAATTGCTGAGCTGCTCTGCGAGACCCCATTGTGTAAGTGCTAGATGGACCTTCCCAACTTTATATATTTCTTTTATAAATTTCATCTCTGCTTTTTTTGATTTTCCCATAAAAAGCAGTTGTTTCTGGTCTCAATTAAAAGGATTTAAATACAGCTAATATTTCTTTGGGAATGCGGGTAGGCTTGCCTTTTTTTATAAACACACCTTCCACAGTAGCTTCATTGCAAAGCTGATTGTTAGAATTGTATATTTTCTGAATCCATCTAGAACGTAAACGGTTTATCTCGGTAATTTTTGTTTTTAT
>JAXHUB010000045.1:0-2167 GCA_034189845.1 Candidatus Cloacimonadota bacterium
TACTCAAACAAAAAAATGAAATTTTTAATTCGGTTGGAATCTAAAATGCATTATAAAAAAATAAAAAAAAATGATGAGGATGGAATGAAGGAAAAAGAAACATTATCGAAAATAACTAGAAAACTGGAAGATAACCATCATAAACAAGCTCTAAAAAAACGGAAAAAGGAATATCTATTCACTATATTTGTCTTAATTTTAATACTAGTTAGTCTAGGTGTCTTATTTACATTCTATTTAGGGATATAATTATTCATAGATAACGTGAAGTTTATTAAGTTCAATATTGTATAATACTTTCTTTTCCCCATTGGGGAAGATTATTATTACCTCTTTTATAGGACTTGGTATACCAAAGTGCTGTATGAGTGAATGCTGGTTGGTTGTACCTTTTCCTCCCTGAATTTCACGTATTTGAGTTATATTTTCGTGATTAACGATAATCTTACTGCCAATAGCATCAGAGTGGTCTTTTCCAACAACCTGGAATTGCAGCCAATTGTGTTTGCTTGAAGTATTATTTCTATAAATTTTAAGATTTTCTCCAGCTACAGCTAAATCCAAATCTCCGTCGTTATCAAAATCGCTACAGGCTACACCCCAACCATTGAAATAACGTACTCCGCTTAAGAAAGTTACATCGTAAAAAGTTCTATCAGCCTTATTCATATAAAGATAGGAGCGTCTATTTGGATATACGCTGGTAATGTACAGATCTAAATATCCATCATTATTAAAATCTGCCCAGCAAGGTTCTGAATGGGTTTCAGCGAACTTAATACCTGCTTTAGAATGAATATCGATAAACTGGCCATCATTATTTTTGAATAACATTGTTTTATTGGAAAAATCAATATAGCGTGGATGAGCCAAATTACAACAGATCAAATCAAAATCTCCGTCACTATCGAAATCGCCCCATTCGCTTCCAATAGTATGTCCCCAATAACCATCTTTAATTTCCCCTGCTAAATTAAGTTTTTCGGCAATGTTCTTAAAATGGCCGGAACCATCATTTTCCCACAAAAAATTTGGGGACAACCGATAGTTAGAAACATAAATATCAAGATCATTGTCTAAATCGAAATCGCACATATTCACGCCTCGGCCTGCTTTGGGTTCAAGATTTGTCAAATCTGCTCTATCGGCAGCTGGATAGAATTTTTCCCCATTTTGGTTCACATAAAAATCGTCTTGTAAATAATTTGTAGAACCCTTTTCTCGGTTTTCATAATTAGCTACATAAATATCTAACCAGCCATCGTTATTAACGTCGCCTACAGCCAAACCCTCCGAACTCACATTGTTATCCAGATCGGTTAATAGTACGAATTTTCCCTGTTTTTGCCCAAAAATCTGTTCAGGGTCTTTGGTAATGATATCCAAAAAATTATCGTTGTTAAAATCTGCCCATAACCCACCATTACTATTAGGAGCATTAGTATAAATACTATCAGTAACTTCAATAAATATCTCACCTTTTATATTCTGAAAAATTCTGTTTCCATCAACAAGAATATCATCGTAACCATCCCTATTGAAATCTCCCCAGGCAATCCTTTTGGCTTTTATGTTTTGCAAATTCAAATTATTATTATCTTCGCAAAATACCACGTCTGTGTAATTTTGTTTTTGACGAAGGTATTTTAGCAAATTTTTCCCCGCAAGAGCTGTTATTTCTTCTAATAGCAGTTCTGCTTTTTTGGAAAAAACATTTTCCCTATCTCCTTTTTGCAATGCTATGCTTGCGTTATTCACAGCTAAATCCTTTTTGCTCAATTTCCAATATGAGGCTGCTAATAAGTAATGTAAACCAGCTGTGTTTTTTTCATCTTCAGTTCCTAATTTATTATTTTTTATTTCTTTTTTCAAAATTTTTACCGCTTTTTTAAATCTCTTTTTTTCCAATAATACTTTTGCATAAGTTTCGGCAGCATTTGTGCTAGCACTTCGCTTTTCTAAGCTCCATTGCTCGGTAGGATAGTATTTTAAATCTGGATAATCCTTGCTTAATTTATAAGCATGCTTAGCAAAGTCCAAAGATTTCTCAACCTCTTCTAATTCTAAATAATAGTGTGCTGAAAGCTGCCATGGTTTATAGTCTTTAGGAAATTTTTTCCTAAATTCTGCTAAACATTCTTTCAATTTTTTGGTTCTGGATAAATTT
>JAXHUB010000046.1:0-3312 GCA_034189845.1 Candidatus Cloacimonadota bacterium
AGTTTTTCCCAGGGTATATTATCTTCATATGAATAACATCGTGACTGCTGTTTTCTTCTTTTCATATTTTCGGCACGGTAGATTATGTATGCTTTAGCCAGCTCACTCTCTCCCGCCTCTATAAGTACTTCTTCCACCATATCTTGGATTTCTTCTATATGGGGAACATAATCTGCTTCATATTTTTTTTCCAGTTTTTTTACAACTTTTTCAGCCAGATTTTTGGCAAAGTTTTTATCACGACATCCTATGGCTACAGATGCACGATAGATGGCATTGGTTATTCTTTGTGTAGTGAAGGGCACCTTAGCTCCATTTCTTTTTATTACATATTTGAATTTGCTCATATAAACTCCCTTTTAAAATTTATCCATGTTACCAATGTCAGAGAAGAAAAAATTGTCAACCTTCGGATAATAATTTAACAAGTTAGTTTTTATACCATGAGAGATTTTAAACGATTTATTGGAGTTAAAAAATCAACTTTTTTATTCCTTGACAGTGTATTTGGAAATAAATTGGTATTTTAATTTGTAAAAGTAAATTATATGGAAAAAGTGAAAGGGAAATTATGGAAAACAGAGTATTATTGCTCATATTAGATGGTTTTGGAATAAGTAAAGAGAAAAAAGGAAATGCAATTAAAGCTGCTTTCAAGCCTAATATTGATAAATTTTTTAATGAAAACCCACACAGTACATTGCATGCTTCTGGAAAACATGTAGGTTTACCAGAAGGTATTATGGGAAATTCAGAAGTGGGTCATTTAAATATTGGTGCCGGTAGAGTTGTTTACCAGTTGAACACTTTAATAGATAAAAAAATAGAAACTGGTGAATTCTATGAAAATTCAGCGTTAAATAATGCAATAAAACATGTAAAAAAAAATAATTCCAAGCTGCATCTTTTTGGACTTCTTTCTGATGGGAATGTACACAGTAACATTAAGCATTTATGGGCACTTTTAAACCTGGCAAAAACAAAGGGAATAGAACAAGTCTATCTACACGCATTTATGGATGGCAGGGATACTCTTCCCCATTCTGGGAAAGGTTTTATAAAGCAATTTCAGGAAAAGGCTAAAGAACTGGGTGTAGGGAAAATAGCTTCGATAAGTGGTAGATATTATGCAATGGATCGTGATAACCGTTGGGATAGAACTGAGAAAGCATATCGTACTTTGGTAGAAGGAAAAGGAGAGAAATTTAACGACCCCATAGAAGCAGTACAAAAAAGCTATAATAATGATATAACAGATGAATTCATCTTTCCACTAGTAATAACCGAAAAAGGTAAGCCAGTTGCAACTATCGAAGATGGTGACAGTATAGTTTTCTTTAATTTCCGCGCAGATAGAGCTCGTCAGATTTCGCGCAGTTTTTTTATGCCCAATTTTGATAAATTCGAAAGAAAAAATTTTCAAAACTTAAAATACGTTACTTTTAGTGAATACGATATTAAATTCAACGATTATACAGAAATAGCGTTTCGTCCCAAACCACTTACCAATATTTTGGGAAAGGTAATAGCCGATGCAGGGAAAAAGCAGTTAAGACTTGCAGAAACTGAAAAATATGCTCATGTAACTTTCTTTTTCAATGGTGGAGTGGAAAAAAAATTTAAAAATGAAGATAGATTACTGGTGCCTTCCCCACAAGTTGCAACCTATGATAAGAAGCCAGAAATGAGTGCTTTTGAAGTGAAAGATAAATTGGTAGAATCGCTGTATTCCCAAAAATATGATTTAATAATCACTAATTTTGCTAATTGTGACATGGTAGGTCACACAGGAGATTTTAAGGCAACTGTAAAGGCCGTTGAAGCTGTAGACAAATGTGTAGGAGAAGTTGTACATGCTGCCAAAAAAAGCGAGTATAATATTGTTTTGATAGCTGACCATGGTAATGCGGAAAAGATGCTTGATGAAGACGATAATATTTTCACAGCTCATACCACTAATCTGGTGCCGGTTGTAGTTAGCAAAGTTTACAAAGAAAAAAAATATAAAGTAAACCGGGGTAAATTGGCAGATGTGGCACCTACAATTTTAAAACTAATGCAACTGAAAAAGTCCAAAGAGATGACCGGTAAAGCTCTAATATAGGAGAAAAAATGGCATATTTTGACAGAATGGATATGCAAAGAAAACAGCCAATTCCAGTTGGTATAAAGATGATATTATTAATTGCTGTCATAGTTGGTATAAGTATAAGAGCCTGTTGGAAAAAGAGCCAAACCGATAAAATAATAATTTCTGAAGTGCAAATCGTTGAAAAATCATTAGCAAATATCGATGTTAGTTTCAAAGTCCAAAACAGAATGGGAGTTGAAGTAAAAAAAGATTTTATTATAAAAGTTTATAACACCCAAAATGAGGAAATAGCCACCAAAATTACTCAAATAAAATTACCACCAGCCAGCAATAGAAGATATCGAAAACAAATTAGTAAATTTATCAAATCAATATCTTCAACCCAGGAGATTGCCGAAGCTACTGTGGAACTTTACTACAGATCTATTTTCGATTAGGGGGAGTTTACGATGATTTCTAAAGAAGATTTTTTAGAAGAACGAAGAAAATTAACAGCAGAGATGATAAAATTTTCTGGAAAAGAAACAAAACGATTTCTCAGCTTAGATTCGCAAGTATATCGTGAAGGTGCACTTGATAAACAAACAAAAGAGATGCTGGGATTAGTTGCTTCTATAATTTTAAGATGTGATGATTGTATACGCTATCATTTGCATCAGTGCTACGAGTTAAAAATTGAAAGTAAAAAGATAGAGGAAGTATTTTCTATAGCTTTAGTAGTAGGCGGTTCGATAACTATTCCTCATATTCGCAGGGCTATAGATTATTGGAACAAATTATTCGCGGAATAATTCCTCTGCTTTTTTATTTTCATCTCTAATTTTTTGTATTTCTTCATCCGTGGTAATCTTATCTTTCAAACGCTTATCTATGCTGTTTATAATTTCTGCTTTTAATACAATTATCATTTCACGGACTTTTTTCTCTTGGCTTGTATATCCGGTTAGGTATCTAATTCCAAAAAACCACCAAGGTAAATCTTTTAGCAGTGGAATTCCCGATCTGGTATTGATAAAATCAGTGTCGTATAATCCACCAATCACTGTTTGTTCACCATTGTAAAGCAAAACTTCCGTTTGTGACTGGCTTTTTAAAATAAATGTTGTAATATCTCCTGGTGCTGCAGAGCTTTTTTCTACCGAAGCTACCAGATGGATCGCCTCTTGGCCATCTTTTTCTATAACTGTTGGTGTAACATCTAAAATTATACCTGTTTGGAA
>JAXHUB010000047.1:0-7708 GCA_034189845.1 Candidatus Cloacimonadota bacterium
GGTTCATCAGTTAAAATATTTGTTTCAGTTTTTATATTTTTTGTAAATATCCGATCTTCTCTTTTTATTTTTAATTCGAATATTTGTGAAGAATTTTCCATGATCTTTTCGCGCATTTCGTACCAGTTTTTTACAGGTTCACCATTTATTGCCAATATTTCGTCGCCTTCTTTCAATCCTGCTTCATACGCTGGTAACCCTGGTGAAACTTCGCCAACTATTGGAGGGGCATAAGGTAAAACATCTTCTATCCAAAAAGTTGGCTCTATCCCTTGCAGGCTGATTAATTTTTGTTCATTATCTCGTTCTATTAAATAGAAATTTTTGCCATCGGATTTAGTTTTTCTTATTATGTCTGACCATCCATGCACTTTTTGATTGTTTACTTCTAAAATTCTATCTTTAACTTGAAAAACAGTTTCTTGCTGAATTTTTCCTATAACAGGTAATTGGTCTTCTACGTTTTTTCCTATAAGAAATGTGAAGATAAAGAGAATAATTGCAAAAATGAAATTAGAAAAAGGTCCGGAAAAAGCTATGATAGCTCGTTGCCACCAAGGTTTATTGGAATAAGAACCTTCCAGATCCTCTATTGCTTCATCTGGGTTTTCACCTTTCATTTTTACATAGCCACCCAGTGGAATAACTGATATTCTATATTCTGTTTCTTTTTTACGAAACCCCAACAGTTTTGGGCCAAAACCGATCGAAAATTTCTCTACTTTTACTTTAAACAATTTTGCTGCTATGAAGTGGCCACCTTCGTGGATTGTAATAAGTATACCCAGCGCTATGGCTGCTCCTAATAGATATAGCATATTCCCTACTCGAAAATCGCTTTTACAAAAGCGTTTATGTCAAATATTTTCAAATCATCTACCCCTTCACCAACTCCTATTAGTTTAACTGGAATATTCATTTGATGTTTTATTCCTAAAACTATGCCACCTTTGGCTGTACCATCCAGCTTAGTCAATACTAATCCAGTTAGATTTATCGAATTATGAAAGATCTCCGCTTGCTGCAAAGCATTTTGTCCTGTAGTGGCATCGACAACCAAAAGCGATTCATGAGGACCGGATGGCACTATTTTTTTAATAGTACGTGTTATTTTGTTCAATTCATTCATCAAATTCAATTTTGTGTGTTGTCGTCCTGCTGTGTCGATAAGAACTACATCTAACTTTTTGTGTACAGATGAGCTAACCCCATCGTACACAACTGCCGAAGGGTCGGCACCTTGCTGCTGTTTCATAATTGCTGCATTGGCTCTTTGTGCCCAAACTGTAAGTTGCTCAATCGCAGCAGCTCGGAAAGTGTCGGCAGCAATTAACATAACTTTTTTTCCCATTTGAGTATATTTCTTGGCTAATTTGCCAATAGTCGTAGTTTTACCAACTCCATTCACACCTGCAAACAAAATGATATAGGGTTTATGTTCTTCTGGTTCCAGTTGCAGGTCGGTATCGGAATAATCGGTAAGAAGCAGATCTTTAACGATTTTTTCTAATTCTGTATAAACATTTTCTGGATTGCTAAGCTTGTCTTCATGTATTTTGTTTTTTAATTTGGATATTATATCAGTAGCTGTTTGAACTCCCACATCTGCTTGTAATAATATTTCTTCTAGGTCTTCAAGGAGCTGTTCATCAATATGTTTACTAAACTTTAGCAATTCAGAAATCCTACCCACCAAACTTTTTTTTGTCTTTTCTAGCTTTTTATCTAAAGTAGAAATCTGGGAAGGAGGATGCTGTTTCTTTTTCTTTGTACTAAGAAAAATAACAACAAATAATGAAATTAATAGAATAGCAGCGGCAATATATATATAATTTGGCATTGTTTCTCCTATTCAATAAAAAAGGCAGACATTACCTGAAATCTGATAATGTCTGCCCATAAAAAAGATCATTTATTCCTTAGCGTTAGTATATTCTGCTTTAATTTTATTGAAATAGGCGCTTAGACGCGCTTTTCTTCTAGATGCAGTGCGTTTGTGAATTATATGTTTTTTAGCTGCTTTATCCAATTGTGAATAAACTTTATTTAATAATTTTTCTTTTTCTTCTAGGGGTATATTTTCATCGTGCATTTTTTTCGACAATGTTTTAATTGTCATCTTAACATAATGATTACGAGCTGCTCTTTTTTTCTCTTGTCTCAATCTTTTTTCACAAGATTTATGATTAGGCATTAGTCCTCCATTCCTGTAATTTTAAGTGACAGAAAAAGTTAGAGGTTTTTACTGTCAACTCATTTATTATTTTTTTTCGCTTGGTTCTATTTTGTTATAGTACATAGATTTACTTCTTATGATCATCCTTAAAAGTCTATTTAAAACAGAATTCTTTTTCTAACACACTACTTATATTTTCACATACGTAATATTTTTTTAGCAAAGCTTGGGGGGCAGATTTAATAATATAGCTTCTATCACTCCATTCCAGCAGGTCTTCGTCATTATAATCATTACCAATTGCAATGGATTTAGTAACTTTTAATTTTTGACAAAGCCATTTGGCAGCTTTCGATTTGGATACTTCTTTTGGAAATATTTCGATCCAAATAGAGTTGCCATCTAAAGGCGAGGTGGTACGAATGATATTAAGTTGAGGAAAATCCTGCTTAATTTTTTTATGAATATTAGGATTATTTGGGATAATTGCTAAGACCTGAGAGGCTTTACTTTCCCAGTTAGCAACTGGCAATTTGAATTTTTTATAAAGTTTTATTCTTCTTTCAAAATCTGGGTTATGATTTTGGGTGCGATGATATAAGAACCAGTGGTTATCGGGTAGTTGTTGATGTACCATGAAGTCTAAATTTTCCTTTTTTAAATAAGACACTATTTTTTCAAGATCCTCTTTTTTCATGTGATGTTTGCGAATGATTTTTTTTTGCTTCCAATTCATAATACCGGCTCCGCTCGAGAAAATAAGATAATCGATTGGAAAATTGGGCATAATTACTTTATGAGCAGAGTACAAATTTCTTCCAGTTGCAACAACTATTACAATTTTATTATCAGAAAGTTTATGAAGTAAATTGAATGCCTTTTCCTCAACAGTATCGTCTCGATATAGTGTGCCGTCCCAATCGGTGATAAACATTTTCATTTTTAATTTAAAAGTTCGTAGGAGCTGGTTTGTACTGGAGCTTTTAGATTAGGTAGTATACGTTCTAAGAAAATGCCTTCTCGACTGGGATGAGAATGACCAAAAGTAGATCTTACTCCCATAGAAATAAATTGCACTGCTCTATCTAAGGCAATAGGGAGACTGTCTCCTTGCAACAAGCAACCAACTATAACACTGGCAAAGGTGTCGCCAGTACCTGGATAGGAAGTTGGCAGATAATCACAACTTACTTTCCAAAACCGTCCATCGCTTTTGTTATATGCTACCACAGAAGCTTTTTCATTTTTCTTTTTACTTGGCACGCTAGTTACGATCACTATTTGTGGGCCATATTGAGAAAGTTGGAGAAGCCATTCTTTTAGATGTTTGGTGCTAATGAAGGGTATGTATTCTTTTCCCAAAAGCAGACTGGCTTCGGTGAGATTTGGAGTTATGATGTTAGCATGTTTTATCAGAGATTTCATTTGCGGTACCATCTTGGAACTAAGCGGGCCATACAGTTTGCCGTCATCTCCTAAAACTGGGTCTATAACTACTAAAGTATTCTGTTTAGAAAAGTCTTTAATAAAATTTTTCACAATATCAATCTGTTTGGGAGAACCTAAAAATCCGCTATAAATGGCGTTAAAATTTATACCGATCTTTTTCCAATGCTCTATTATTTTGGGAATATGTTCGGTGAGGTCTACAAAATAGTAATCGGGAAACTTGCTGTGGGTAGATAGTACGGCTGTAGGCAAAGGACATACTTGAATTCCCATGCTGGAAAGTATCGGAATTACTACAGTAAGCGAAGCTTTACCAAATCCAGAAAGGTCATGGATGGCTGCGACTCTTTGTATAGGATTAATCATATTCTCTCCAAATTTTAATCATTTCATATATTATCTCAGCTGTTATGCCCCAAATTACTTCTCCTTTAAACTTGTAAACATAAATATTTTGTAATTTTCCACCCCAAGGTTTGTGATAACGACTGGGAACTTGCAGTTTTTGTGCGGGGAAGGTGGTGATCTTTTCTCCGTTGCTTTTATAATGATAGGGTTTTATCTCCAATTTCACTTTGTAGATCTCAGGTTCATTTTCAATGAAAAAAGTAAAAGGTATTTTCAAAATTGATTGCACTTCTGATAAATTTGGTAGTATTTGATTTTCCTTTTCGATCTTCAATTCTCCTATAAAAACATCAATAATTGAACCCACAGGAGCCACCAAAGAATCAAACTGACCCAAAACCTTAATTTTTTTTGTAGAAATTCCTAATTCTTCACTAGTCTCACGCATAGCTGTATCTTGGGTATTGTTGTCTTCAGATTTACTAAAATGACCACCCGGAAAACTTATTTCATCGCCCTGACGAATATGAGGAGCACGTTTTTCCAAAATTAAAAAAAGTTGTTCTTGTTGCCACATAAGTGGTATTAGTACAGCAGTATTATGGTATTTGTTTCTGCCAAGAATGCCTGGTGTTTCTGGTAAATTTTTCAAAAATTTCTCTAATCTATGCTGCAATTTTTCCTCTTATGTTCACTGTTTTTTGTAAATTAAAAAATAACTGTTTGACTAATTGTCAACAGATAAGTGTACAAGAGTAAATGTAGCTGTATGAAATGTTTTACTTAACATCATACTTGATAGCCAAACATGGGTTTAGATAGGAATATTTGAATTTGGCACATTTTATGAATCAAAAAACAAAATAGTTGGAGGTCGTAATGGAAATAAGAAAGATCACTGAAAAGGATATTGAATTTTATTTTAGATTACAGCGCAACGCTTATTCAGCTTTTGGGATTCACAGCAATTTTGAAGAGTTCAAAAAAAGATAAAGGCAATTTGTTTCATAAAAAACTCCATTAATTTATTTTAAAATCCCCAATCAAAGCGAGGAATTGGCAAATTGATTGATGCATCCAAATCACATAGAAGCTCCTATGAATGACGTCAATAACAAATGTTACTTACTCATTCTTATTTTATTTAAAATCAACTCCTACATAAATGATCACTCTTGCTTGATTAGATGACATAACTTTTACCTCCTCAATTAGATTGAGTGAGTAAGTCTAAGGGATTGTTCCAATCTCCAATACGGCCTTGAAGACCAATTTGATTTTTCGGCAGCAGGCATAGTTAATCTCCAAAAAAGGGATCTACGTCCCAGGGAAAAATACAACCTGCTGCCTATTACTACACTCTATCAAAATATAAAGAACTTCTATTGCTTTGACAATCCCTGTCAATTAGACGTCATTTATATCATCTCCTTTGTTATCTGGTTTAAATACAATATCCTGTGACCGTGTTACGAGCATTTTGCCTTAATTTTTAAAGAAATCATGATTTCTTTTAGAATTTAAAAAGGCTCAAAGTGAGCTGAGCCCACCTTGAGCCTTTTTTGATACAAAAATAGTGGGATCAGCAGTCCTTGAACAGCTAACCCCACTAAAATCTATAATTTTAGAATTCTTTAAAAGGGATTAGCCGAACATTATGTGTTATTCACTGCAAGTCTAAACTTCATAGTGTTCATCTCGGCTTTTTTCTTAAATTTTATTATTTCAAATGCCACAGATAATTAAGTCCAATTGTTGTCAAGTAATTATTGAAAAATAAAAATATTTTTTTTTGAAAAAGGTGATAAGGCGGAGTATAATTATGTAGTAAAACAGCCTTTATAACTAAGGGTTTCCATATCTAACATATAGTGGTTATACAAAAACTTGACTTATTTTATAATTTTCTACACCCTTGTAAAAAAGGAGTTGGGTATGAAAAAAAAATGGGTATTTTTTTTATTAATTTATACACTAAGCCTTTTCTCACAATCCGGATTCGAACAATTCAAATCGCAGCAAGAGCAACAATACCAACAATATGAAGAAGCCGAGAAAAAAGCACATGCGAATTATTTCAGTCAGCAGGATTCCATGTTCATTCAATACAAGGAAGAGATCGAAAAGCTGTGGAATGAATTTTTGGAATCTACTCCAACAAATTGGGTTAGTTATAATTCCAATTTTAACAGTCGTAGTCAGGTAGATTTCGAAAATAGTGAGGTGACAGTAGAAAGTGTGGTAGATGAGAAAGAGGTAAAAAACGAAGAAGAGGCCAAAGAGATTCTTAAACAACAGCTGGTTTCTATATTAAAAGAAAAAGACAAGGCTACCCAAAAACCAATTTTATTAAATCAAGTGGCTTCACCAGAGGATAAATCTAAACCAATAACGCCCCCAGAAGTGGAAAAAGCAGCTGAAAAGATCGTGGCAAAAGCTGAAAAGCATATCTTTAAAGATAAAGAAGGGAATAAAAAGACCAAGTATGTTATCTCTATTGACCTTATTCCTAAAAACATACAAGTTCGAGTAGATATGTATAAGCCACTTATAGAAAAATATTGTCAGCAGCATGACATTGAGCCTAAGCTGGCAATGGCAATTATTCATACGGAATCTTTTTATAATCCTAAAGCTTACAATAGGCACGGGAATGCGTATGGTATGATGCAAATAGTGCCTGCGTATGCCGGGAAAACCATGAATTATACACTTTATAAAAATAAAAAAGAACCCAATTCCAAGCAATTGTACGATCCAAAGATAAATTTGAACATGGGAATTGGTTACCTGCGCTGGTTAGCAGATAATAAATGGCAAAAAATAACCAACAAGGATAACCAGAGATATTGTGTTATTTGCAGCTACAATGGTGGGCCTGGTAGTATTTATAAAGCTATGACAGGTAAGATGAGAAAGATTGGACAAGCTGAGTGGGATAAGATGATAAATGATTTGAACACTATGGATACCCAGAAGCTTTACAACAAATTGCACCGAGATATTCCCTGGGCTGAAACAAGGAAATACATAAAACTAGTGCGTGATAGAATGGAAAAATATTATAAAAATTTGTAGGATAAAGGAATGAAAATGAATCTATTTTGGGGGGCGGTATTAATTTTTTGGGGTATAACTCTGATATTAAAAGCTCTTTTCAAGATCGATATACATTTTTTTCGTATTTTACTAGCGGCTATTCTTATCTATTTTGGTGTAAAACTGCTTGTTTCCGGCTGGGGAGGTAAAAGCAATAGTAAAATTGTTTTTAATAACGCTCATATTACATTACACAATAATTTTTCTAGACACAGTGTTATCTTTGGCAGTTCCGATATTGACTTTCGCAATATAGACTTATCAGAACAGAATGCTAGAGCCGAAGTGGATGTTGTCTTTGGTTCTGCAAATATTTTAGTTGACCATCAGGCCCCTATGAAAATTTATCTGGATACTGTTTTTGGAGATTGCCGTATTCAAGGGAAAAATATTGGTCCTTTTAGTAAATCGGTTTATACTACGGAGAGTTTTAAAGAAGGAGAATATTATCTGGAAGTAGAGCTGGACATAGTTTTTGGCTCTGCCAGAATAACTTATAAATGAATAAAAAAATATTGAAATATCTGGAGAAGCTTTTGTCCCGTACAGAAGCAGCAGACTTTGTATTGGAAGATGAAAAGAAGATCCCTTACGGAGTGCAGCTGCTATTTAGGAAAAATGAAAAAAGCATTCCTC
>JAXHUB010000048.1:0-9048 GCA_034189845.1 Candidatus Cloacimonadota bacterium
CTGGTTAGTTTTACTCGCAAAAGAGACGGCCGCCGGATTAGTCAGGGCGGAAAAGATCATTCTACTCATCGTATAGGGAATGCTATGGGTTCTACTAAAGTGACCGCTGTTTTTGTTTATCTTATAAATATCATCATTGTTTTAGTCACCATAATTGTTTTACAATTCCGTTCAACAAACCTGTTGATCCTTTCCATTTTCTTTTTTGCTGTCTTCTTCTTGTTTTTTGCCAATAAATTAGACCAAATACCCATAGAAATAACTAAAAATCAGTTAAAACAGTAATGAAACTACACATATTAGGAACAGCATCAGGTTTACCAGAATTAAATAAACACCACTCAGCTGTTATGATAAATTACGAAAATAAAAATATACTCATTGACGCTGGTGAGGGTATATCTCAGCAACTTCTGAAATACAATTATGATAAAAACTATATTGATGATATTATTATCACTCACTTTCATCCCGATCATGTTAGCGGAGTCTTTTTACTGCTACAAATGCTGTATTTGCAAGGAAGGAAAAAAGAATTAAGAATTTTTATACCCGAAAAATGCGATGTATTTCTGAATACAGTAGAGCTTTTTTATTTGTTCCCTAAAAAATTCAAATTTAAACTTTCAGTACTTCCCATAGTCCAATTAGCCAAATTCCACCCAGAAATAATAATTATTGCCAATGCACATCTGGAAAAATACAAGAATATTCCGCATCAAATTCACCATAGTTATGAAAATTATTCCATATATTTGGAAACTAAGAAAAAAATTCTTTACACTTCAGATATTCCCGATTTTTCATCTCTGCAAGATTATTGGTCAAAAACTGACCTAATTATCTTGGATGCTTTGCATCCCGATAGTAAAGATATCAAAAAACACATATGTGAGACGAACGCCAGGGTTATTTTGAACCACGGTGTTCCAAAGGAATTCAAAAATGAAAAGTTCGAAAAAGCAGATGAAACTAAACCAATTATTTTTTAGCATAATTGCGCTACTTTTGCTTTCTGGTTGCTTTATTAACAGCAAATATCATAAAGCTAATAACCTTTACAAAGAAGGCAATTATGTAAATGCTATTAAATATTACGATCAATTTATTGCTGAAAATCCACAAAGTCCCTATAGTACAAAATCTGCTTTAGAAAGATCTAAGTGTTATTTTGAATTAGGTAAAAGAGCTTATAATAAAGAAAATTGGACTTTAGCTAAAAGACTATTCCAGCTTTCCAATAGCGATGAAGCTGATGATCTTTTGGATAATTGTTTATTCAATTTAGCTAAAATTGAATTAGCCAAGCAAGACACATTAACTGCTATGAATTATTATAACTATATTTTTGATAATTTAAAAAATTCCGAACTTTTACCTGTTGTTATTTATAATAAAATTAAACTACATTATGCTAAACAAGAATTTGCACAAATTATTAAAGATTATAATTATCTTTGGAAAAATCATCCAGACAGTGAATATGTTATAAAATCCCTTTTTTACATAGATAAAATCTTACCTAATTACCTAAATAAGATTGCACTGCAACTAGATAATAAAAAATATGATGAAGCTTTGGAAAGTTTACAAGAATTGCAAGTTTTTCCCAGTTCCTTAGACGACGAAATAAACAACTTGTTGGCAAAAACTTATTATTTAAAGGCTGAATTAGCTTTCGCCAACATGAATTATGAAAAGTCCTATCAGCTCTACAACCAAGCTAAACAGTATTCTCAAAAATATGAAAAACAAACCAAGAATAGAATAAATGAAATTTGTGATAGTTTTATAAAACAAGGAGAAAATTTTCTGGCTCAGGAGCAATTTGATAAAGCAATAGAAACTTTTAAAAAGATTTTTATCTTCCAAAAAAATCATGAAAAAGCTAATAATGAAATTGCAAATGCAAAAAAACAAAAAACAGCAAAAATCGAAGCAAGAAAACTATTCGAACAGGCTACCGAATTGCATAATGACGAAAAATACAAAGAAGCTTTGGCTTTATTCGAGAAGTCTAATAATCTTTATCCAAATTCCGATGCAAAAGATCAGATTTTCATTATTAAAAACATTCTAAGAGCCGATAAGGAGCCAGAGATATTCGCAAAAGATATTATTTTCGAATATAAGGATGGCAAATTAGTAAAAAATGTTTATGCTATACAAGACAGTTTAGTAGCCGTTCACGGTCACGAAGAAGTTAGAACTTCCGAGTGGAAAGTTCTGTACAGTTTCGGAAAATATAAATACGAAGTTAGATATGATATCTTAACTCCAGCAGAAAATTATTATTTTATCTGGCAGATAGATCTAAAAAATCGGAAAATTTCAGCTCTGAATAAACTCTCAGAAAAAGTGCTATAGGTGTTTACTATGAAAAAAATTATCTGGTTATCATTGATATTTACTAATATCCTGCTATTTTCTCAAAACTTTGATATTAAAAAGTTTTCTAACCCACAAAAATATGGGTGGGAAAATTACGAAGATATGAAGGCATTCCGACAAGATCTATATTTACGAAAAAAACTATTAACAGATTTTGAAAAACAGAAGAAAAGCGCTAGTCTAAATGCACTTAAAGCTTCTGCTCTACCAGGCTGGGGACATTTTGCTACCGAGAGATATACAAAAGGTAATATAATTTTAGGGTTGGAAATAATTCTACTAGGAACCAGCTACGTCTATTACGACAAAGCAATGGATCAATACGAAAAATACAAGGATTCCAACTATATTGAAGATATCCATAAATATTATGACGAAGCAAATAGACCCTATAAAACCTCTCAAGTATTTTTAGGGTTAGCCTTAGGAGTTTGGCTCTATAACATATACGATGCAATTCTTCAAACAAATGAATATAACACTGAAATCTGGCAAAAAATCTATAGTGAAAACATAACGATAACTCCCGGAAGTATTAGTGTGAGGTTCTAATGAGAAAAATAATTTTATCTATATTTATTGTTACCGTTTTATTTGCCTGCTCTCTCGACCATAGTAACCCTTTGGATGTTGATACAGAACCACCAGAGGTGGTGAATATAAATATTGAACAACAACAAAATCCACCCAAAATGATTCTAACTTGGAATAAGGCTGAAGATTGTGATGGATACTATATATATCGTTCCCAATCCTACAATGGAGTTTACGAGCGTATTGCCATAATAGACAACCCTGAAATTACTATATATGAAGACACAGATGTTGATTTTAGCGATGAATATTTCTATTTCTATAGGTTATCAGCTTACAGAGTAATTGGTGAAAGAAAGTTAGAAGGAAAACGCACGGATCCACCAATTTATATTGGATAGAATGGAAATTTTAAAATACCTGAACAACGAACAACGAAAAGTTGTTACTATTACAGAAGGACCATTATTAGTACTGGCCGGTGCTGGCAGTGGGAAAACCAGATCGGTTATTTTTCGTACTGCTTATCTTATTTCCCAAAAGAAAGTTTCGCCATGGAATATTTTGGTAGTAACTTTTACCAATAAAGCAGCTCGCGAGCTTACCAATAGATTAGAAAACACTTTTGGTATTAATACACACTCTCTGTGGATAGGTACATTCCATTCAATTTGCAGCCGTATATTACGTTATGAAAATAACTATATTCCCTACGACAGCAATTTTTCCATTTACGATGACGATGACCAAAAAACCGTATTTAGAAGAATATATAAGGAATTGGATATCGATAAAAAATTTTTCTCTATGGGAGTTATTAGAAATATAATAAGCAATCAAAAAAATTCATTAGTTTTACCAAAGGATTTTTTCAAGTTTAACGAAGAAAATTATTATACCGAAGTTGTGCATAAAATTTATGTTAAATATCAAAATTATCTACAGGAAAATAATGCGATGGACTTTGATGATCTACTTTTGAACACTGCTTATCTGCTATATGATAATCCCAGCATACAAAAAAAATACCAACAACAGTTCCAGTACGTCATGATCGATGAATACCAGGATACAAACTATGCACAATTCAAAATTGTAAACCTGATTGCCTCTAAACACCAGAATCTATGTGTTGTGGGAGATGATGACCAAGCCATATATAGCTGGCGTGGAGCTGATATAAGGAATATCTTGAATTTTGAAAAAGACTACAATGCTGTGAAAACCATAAAATTGGAACGTAATTACCGCTCCCCCGAAATAATCTTAAAACTTGCAAATAGTCTTATAAAGCACAATGATGAAAGACATCCTAAGGAACTGTGGACATCGCGCCAAGAACAAAACCTCCCTGTTTTAAAAATCTTGCAAAACGAAAACGCTGAAGCTAACTTTGTGATTGATAAAATCCAAAATTTAAAAGAGCAATATAATGCTAGCTTAAATAATTGTGTTGTCTTATACCGCACCAATGCTCAGTCTCGTGTTTTTGAAACTACATTTATTAAGCACGGTATCAAATATCAGATTGTAGGTGGTGTAAATTTCTATCAGCGTAAAGAAATTAAGGATATTATCGCCTATCTTCGCATATTGGTTAATCCAAAAGATAATGAAAGTTTCCTGAGAATTATTAATTATCCTACCCGAGGTCTTGGTAAAATCACTGTTTCTAAAATAGTCGAATTTGCCTTTACTAATCAATTAAACTTGGCAGATGCTATTTTTCACAAAATCCCTACACTTTCTAAAAACCAGCAACAGAAAGTAGATAATTTTGCAAATCTTATAAAATCATGGAAAAATTCTAACCTTTCCCTTAGTAAATTAGTCCAAAAAATTTTAAATGACCTTCATTTGATCGAAAATTTCGAAAATAGTCAACACCCACAGGATATTACTAGAGTTGAAAACCTGAAAGAGTTTATTTCTGCTTGTGAAGAATTTACCCAATACTACATAGATGAATATGAAACCGAGCCAGGGCTGGCAGAATACCTGCAAAATATTTCACTACAAACAGATTTGGATAATATGGATCCAAATGAGGAATCGGTAAAACTTATGACCATGCACAATGCCAAAGGGTTAGAATTTGATTACGTTTTTGTTGTAGGTTTGGAAGAGGGACTCCTTCCCCATTCTAGAAGTATGGAAAGCAGTAAACAGCTTCAAGAAGAAAGACGATTGCTGTATGTTGCTATTACTCGTACCAAGAAACAACTTTTTATGAGCTATGCCAAAAATAGAAATATATACGGAGAATCAATTCTAACCTGCCCTAGCCACTTCATAAAAGAAATGGATAAGAATTACTTCCAAAAAGAAGAAACCATTAAAGAAAAAACTTTTGTCAAATTAAGGAACAACGTAACTTTGGAAAGTAGTAAACATTTCCAAATTGGTGATCAGGTTTTCCACTGTAAATTTGGTAAAGGAATTGTTTTAAATGTTGACGGTACAGATATTGGTGCTAAATTAACAATCTCTTTTTCTGGTGGAAAACTAAAAAAAATAATTGGTAGTTATGTAACGAGGATTTAATATGAAAAAAATAATGATCTTAATTACTCTTGTTTTCTTTGTTAATACTCTTTTAGCAGATAAATACGCTGGGGAAATTTTTAAAATGGGAGCAGGAGTACGCAATAGTGCTATGGGAAATTGTGGTCTAACCGACTCTAAATCAGCTAATATTGCCTATTGGAATTCTGCCCTTCTCTCTTTGCAGCCAGAAAAAAAAATGGAATTAATGCATGCAGAAGAATATGCAGGCTTGCTGAAATACGACCTCTTCAGCGCTGTTTTAGGTAAAAAAGAACGATTTGCTTTTACTATAGCCAGAATCGGTATCAATAATATTCCTTTAACAAAACTCGAAAACGAAAACGAAGCCGTTGCTTATGACAACCGACCTTATGAATACAAATCGGTGAATAATTCCGACATTATAGTGTATTTCGGTTTTTCCAGAAAAGTAGGTAATTATTATCTGGGGTTTACTCCTAAAATCACCTATCGTAATTTAGCCGACGAAACAGGTTTTGGTTTTGGTTCCGATCTTTCCTCCTTTATTATGCTACAGCATAATTTAATGTTCGCTGCCAGCCTTAGAGATTTTTTTACTACACAAATCTTATGGTCAAATGGTACGCATGAGTTTGTAAACCCCAACTTACAATTGGAACTAAAATACTCGTTTCTGCTTCCATATTTAAATAAAAACAGTAATATTTACCTGGGTACAGATATATACGCTGAGGATCGAGATTTTGCTGCCACAACATCCTTTAGTATATTTAGCATGGATTTTCGTGCTGGCTTAGAAATTCAAGCTTTAGAAAACTTAGATTTATTATTAGGCTACGATATAGATAATTTTACATCTGGCATTGGTTTTACCTACAAGAAATGGAAAATAAACTATGCCTTCGAGCAAAATGGAGAATTGGAAAATTCGCATAGAATATCCATCGGTCTTAATTTATGAAAAAAATTGCAATACTTGGTATAACAGGCTCTATTGGAAAATCTGCTTTAGAAGTAATAAGAGAGCAGAAAGAGCAATTTTCCATCACAATTGCATCAGCACACGATAATTATACAGAGTTATTCAAAATTGCTGAAGAATTTAATATTCCTTATCTTGTTATCACCAATTCCCAATTGGAATCCAAAATAAACCAAACCCCATCCAAAAGTAAGCTTTTTTTTGGAAATACTAATCTGCAAAATCTACTTACAAACGAAAATTACGATATCGCCTTGAATGCGATAAGCGGTTCAGCTGGACTTATTTCTTCCTACAATATTTTAAAACAAAATAAAGACCTAGCACTTGCCAATAAAGAATCTTTAGTAATGGCTGGACACATTTTAAAAAACATAAAAACATGGGGTAAAATATTACCTGTAGATAGCGAACACAGCGCTTTATTCCAAATATTGCAGGGTGAAAACCGTAGCCATATAAAAAATCTAATTTTAACAGCATCGGGAGGTTCTTTTCGAAATACCACCATTGCTAATCTGAAAGATGTTTCTATTAAACAAACTTTGGCACACCCAAATTGGGATATGGGTGCTAAGGTTACCATTGACTCCGCTACAATGTTCAATAAAGCTTTGGAAGTTATTGAAGCTCATTGGCTTTTTTCAGTAGATTTTGATAACATCGAAGTAGTTATTCACCCTCAATCTATAATTCATTCTATGGTGAAATTTATTGATGGTTCGGTCTTGGCTCAAATGAGTGAACCTTCTATGAAACTTCCAATACTATACGCACTAAGTTATCCCAAACGAATTGCTTCTAATTTGGTAAAAACAGATTTTAATAAAATAGGTAAACTTACTTTTCGGGAAGTTAACCCACAACGTTATCCATTATTTTTTCATACTTTAAAATATTGCCAAGAAAATGGTCTTTATCCTACCATAATAAATGCCATTAACGAAGCAGCAATAAAGCTCTTTTTACAAAAGAAAATAAAATTTTTGGACATTTCTAATCTCATTATATCTGCAACAGATATATTTCCCAACATTAAAAATCCAAGTTTGGAAGAAATAACACACACCAATAAAGAGGTATTTAATTATATTTTTAACAATTATACTAAATTAATGTAATTGGGGTTAAAATGAAAGGGAGGGAAGCTCCGCCACCTTTTGCTGTGTTTGCTTTATTTTGGAGCATGGGTTTAATAGTTGCCCATCTCTTTGATATCCCTATTCTGCTTTCTTTATCTATCGCTTTTTTTCTACTTTTAACTTCTCTTTTTAAAAAAAATACTGTAATATTACTTCTTGTAATCTTTTTGTTCGCAGCGCTTCATTATGAATTGCAACAAACTAAACCAGTTAACCACCTTAGCATATTATTAGAAAAAAATGGTATTATGCGTCAACCGATACAAGGCAAGATTATTTCTGAAAAAGAGGAGAATCACTATCTATTGGATATAGAAACGATTAGAAACATACCTGTAGAAGGAAAAGCTTTTCTTTACTACGATGCTGATACTCTTGTATATGGAGACATCGTTGAAACTATAGCAGATATCTTTCCTATACCACGCAATTCGAATCCGGCTGCTTTCAATTATAGACAGTATTTGGAAACAAAGCAAATCTATGCTTACGCAATTGCTAAAACTAAAATCAAAATTTTAGGAAACCAAAGCAATTTTCTAAACCGATATGTAATAAGAGTAAGAGTTTGGATTCGAGAACAAATATCTAAGAAGTTTTCCCAAAATAGTGCATTTGTTAAAGCTATTCTATTGGGAGATAAGAAAGATCTGGGAGAAGATAAACACAATTATATAAAAGCTGGACTTAGCCATATATTTGCTGTTAGCGGACTGCATGTTGGAATCATCAGTTCTGTGTTTTTTATAATTCTGCATCTATTTATCAAGCACAAACCAACTATTCGAATAATTCTTATTATTGTTCTTCTATTTTATGCTGCTATATGCCAATGGCGCGCTTCCGTATTTAGGGCAGTTATTATGCTCTCAGTTTACTTTATTGCCAAAAATATACAACGAAAAACAATTCCCAATAATATTCTAGCACTCAGTCTTATGATAATTACTCTTATAAATCCGGCACAGCTGTTTACTCCAGGATTTCTGCTCTCGTTTATTGCTGTTTTCACATTAGTAAATTTCATACCTAAATTTAGATTCATCACCTTACAAAAAGAAGATTTAAAATCGATGTCTTATATAAAAAAAATCATAAATTGGACAGCTCTTGTAAGTATATCTTCATTACTATTGGGAATTAGCCTAGCACCTATCACAATTTATTTTTTCAATCATTTTAGTTTGAATGGAACCGTCGCTAACATTATAGCTATGCCCTTAATGGGAATAATTCTTTTACCACTAGCAATGATAATCATTATTCTACCCTTTGGCTGGGAATTGTATGAATCTGCTTTTCAGCTTTTCTATGAAATTTTGGAAAACTGGGTGAATTTTAGCGGTAATTTACCACTTTACTTTGAATTTGTCAGTATTTCATCAATGCAAGTTATACTGCTTTATTTTGCTTTTTACTTATTATACAAGATTTGTAGGAAAGATAAATTCAAAACTAACTTTTCCTTGC
>JAXHUB010000049.1:0-2830 GCA_034189845.1 Candidatus Cloacimonadota bacterium
GTAGGCTTCCTCTAAAGCAATTCTGAAATTTTTGGCGAAGATAATTTTCTCAGATTCCCATTTCTTGGAAGTAATGACAATATTTACTCTATTAGAAAGATTTTCCCCTATCGATTCATAAGTTTTTCTGCCCATAATAACTGTATTGCCAGTAGTTATTTCCTTAAAAAGCTTTAATTCAGTGGGAATATGCCACGGCATTTTGTTATCCAATCCCATTTTACCTTCAGGAGTTAGCGCAGCTATAATTATTTTTTTCATTCTTCGAAGCTATCTTTGCCCATAAGATATTTAGCTGCAAATGGATACAAATTACGTACCAGCACATCTATCTGAAGAGAAATTTCTCGTATCTCCCACTGGGCATGCTTGTCCGATCTCAAACGAGAAAAGTGGTATAACTCACGTAAGTTTGCATGAAAAATAACATTCACCCGATGAGAATTGGTTAGGATATAAGCTCCCAAACCTGCTTTATACTCTTCCAATTTATGAAACAAAACATCAACATCATTCATCAGGTTTTTCAATGTTTCACCAGCTCCTATTTTCAGTAATAGCGAAGGTATAACATATCCATTTTTCGGATTATAATTGCATTTTAGTATTGTACTCATACGATGCCTTTTCAGCTGGCCAAAACAGCTAGAAGAAAGCGATAATTGGAAGGTGAAATAGGCTAATTCAAAACAACGAGGCACAGAGTGATAGCTTCTCATATCCGCAAAAACCCCCGAAAAGATCTTCTCTTTTTCATTCGGACTTAATTTTTTTACTTTCTTTAACAGATTTTGAAATAATCCTTCATTTTTTTGGAAAAGCAAAGCAGCCAATATTTTATCTTCACCATTTTTGTCATAATCGATTAGGTCTATTTGTGGAATATGTGAATTATCTTCGAAAATGGGAACATTTTGCAGGTAATTTTTTTGAAAATTATTGGAATTTGTATATTTAATTAGCGAAGGAGCGATCCCATGGATTTCTTTTTCTATCTTAGCCTTTAATACTGCTGCTTCAGTTAGATCCAAACTATCTAACCTACACAGCAGCCTTTCTAAACTTCGGGCGTTTATAGTCATGCCTAATTGGGTTTGAGTAGCCAAACAAAGCACATATCGCGCATCTTCTTTTGCTTTACCCTCTAAATCTCTTTTGCTACCTTTAAAACTGGTCTTTTCTAAATATTTTTTAGATTTACTGTATAAAAAGTTATAAGTTTCATTTTGTTTTTCTACCAGCTTTACAAAATCATCTTCCAAACTTGTATTTTTTATTTCATTTGGAATAACAAAATCGCCATCTAAAGTTACATAACGCTGTGATTTTTCTGTAAAGGAAGCTAAGCGAGTTCTTTCGATAAATTCCACTAAATATCTCGAAACCCCAATTATATCAAAGTTAAAAACAGCATGTTCCGCTATAGAACTGTGTCCCATATCGAAAATGATTTTGCTGTTGGAATTTCTGGCTTTCTCTACTTGGTGCAAAGCCAGTTGGCGTAATGCGGTAACAGATTTCTTACTACGGCTTATTCGAGCATAAGCCGCAGATATAGTCTCTGGAGTAATCACCTCTTTTTTAGTATTATCTTTTAGAACCTCTCTATCAACATTGAAACCGGCCAAAACAACCTGCATAGAACTCCTCTATTTTACTATTTCAATACTTCTACTTGCTCCAATTCTATTTGCACCTGCTTCCAACATTGCTATAGCTTTTTCCTTAGTTCCAATTCCACCGGAAGCCTTAACACCCATTTTAGGTCCCACAATTTTTCTTAAAAGTTCTACATCGCGCTCGATAGCCCCTCCAGCAGCAAAACCAGTCGAGGTCTTCACAAAATCTGCTCCTGCTTTTTTGGCCAAAAGCGCTGCTTTTATTTTTTGTTCCAAGGTTAATATAGCTGTTTCCAAAATAACTTTTAATATTGCACCATTTTGATGACAAGTTTCGGCTAATAGCTTTATTTCTTCATATACATCATCATATTTTTCCGAAATAAGCAAGCCCAAACTTATTACCATGTCGATCTCGGAGGCACCCTCTTGTAAAGCTAATTTTGCCTCTTCGTTTTTAATCTTAGAAGTATTTGCACCATGAGGAAATCCAACCACACTGCAAATTTTTACTTTTTTAATATGTTTTTTTGCTAATTTTACATATACAGGATTAACACACACAGAATAAAACCCATATTTATCAGCTTCTTTACATAGTTGAACAATATCTTTTTCTGTTGCATATGGTTTTAGCATTGTGTGATCGATATAGCGAGCTAGTTTATCTGTTTTAACCGGCCATACATCTTTCTGTTTACTTCTATCAACTACCGATTCCAAGCTAACCTCATGCTCCCCGCCAGAACGTGAAGGAACTTGTTTTTTAATTTTAAACAACTCCAAGGCAATCTCTTTAATCAATTTCATTACTTCTCTCCTCTTTTTTATTTTTTGAGATCAGCTGCTAGCTGTCCACAAGCAGATTCGATCTCGGTCCCGCGACTTCTTCTGACCGTTAAGGTAACTCTTAAGTCTTTTAGACTACTAAGTAATTCGTCAATCTCTTTTTCTTCAGGAGCTTCAAATTTGGAATATGATACTGTATTCCAAGGAATTAAATTTAATTTACAAGAAATATCGCCGACAAACGCCCTTAAAGCCCTAATATCCTCCTTACCCATATTAAAATTCTTTATAAGCACATACTCAAAGGTAATACGGTAAGGATTTTCTTTTTGGAATTTTATTACTTTCTTTTTTAATTCAGTCAATGAATATTTTTTTGAAACTGGCATTAAGTACTCTCTTTTCTCTTGAATTGCTGAATT
>JAXHUB010000005.1:0-4363 GCA_034189845.1 Candidatus Cloacimonadota bacterium
TTTCTTTATAACTACCGCCCAATTTGCCTTCGTGGCAGGTGTAAATGGTGTAATGATTCGTGAAAAAACAGCGACCAACTTCTATATGGGTATGTTCTGGGCTGAAGCTTTGATAATGACTGAGACAGGCGCAACTACAGGAGCTATCCAGATTTCTGGTACAGATGCTGTTACTCAAATTCCCTTCTTTATTACAACTTGCGACTACACATTAATTGGGGAAGAATTATATGCTGCTTCTGCTTATTTAGCACATGAACCGTTGATGATGGGTACCCTTAAAGCCCAAGATTATACAAAATTTTTAATTATTTTTTTCATAATTGCAGGAACGATTTTATCTACAACGCATTTAACATTCCTGATAAATTCATTTCCTGAGAAATAGGAGGATAGATGAAACGACAAATACCATTACTAATTGTGATGATATTAGGTTTTTTGTTTGTGATCCATACATTTGTGCCTCATAAAATATCCGCCGACTTTTATGATTGGTGGCAGGAATGGAGTAAAGCTATATCGCCTTTTGCTGTTGTACTTGGGGTTATTAGCTTAGGTATGGTTCATGGAACTAAAATATCTCGTAAAGCTCCGAACTGGCAATACAGTGTAGTTACTCTTTTTGCACTGGTATTTACTGCTGCTTCCGGTTTTATCTGGGGACGCCAGGACGGAACACCGTATATGTGGTTATTTGAAAATGTACAAATGCCGATGAGTGCTACTATGTTTTCGCTTCTGGCATTTTATATTGCTTCGGCAGCTTATAAGGCTTTCCGAGCAAGGTCTGCTGAAGCTACCGTATTATTAATAGCAGCTATTATAGTTATGTTGGGACAAGTTCCTTTGGGAATGTCTATTTCCCGCTGGATTCCAGATATATCTACCTGGATTTTGAATGTTCCCAATATGGCAGCAAAGCGAGCTATTATGTTGGGTGTAGGACTGGGAATGGTGGCGACATCCTTAAAAATTCTACTTGGAATTGAACGAAGCTATCTAGGTGGAGGTGATTAATATGGAAAAAAAGAAGAAAATGACAACCTGGAATCGGATGCAGCATTTAGATCGTCGCTATATCTACATAGTAGTAGCGGTTGCGATTATCATTCCCTTACTTATTCCATTCAATACTCCAACCTATGTAACAGAACCGACAGCTAATATATATAAGAAGATTGATTCTTTTGCCGATCGCGAAGATAAGGCAATTCTGATGTCTTTTAATCATGATGCTTCTACTATGCCAGAATTATTTCCTATGGAAGTATCTATCCTAAGGCACTGCTTCGAAAGAAATGTTAAAGTTTTTACTCTGTGTTTCTTACCGCAAGCAGCTCCTTTGGTAGATTATGCAATTAATACAGCGAAAGAAGGTTATGACGTTACTTCAGGAGTTGACTATCTTAATTTTGGCTATAGGCCTTATGCCCTTCAACTTCCTATTATATTGGGAATGGGGGAAGATATAAGCGAAGCTTTGGAAACAGATTCCGAAGGTAGAAAAATAGATAATTTGAAAATTATGGAGAATATAAGAAACTATGATGATATGAATCTGGTTATCGACTTTTCTGGGTCTGCTAGTATTCAAACCTGGATTATTTACGCACGTGCTAAATTTGGGGCCAACATCGCTGCCGGTATTACCGCAGTGATGGTTGCAGATAACTATCCTTACTTACAAACAGGTCAATTAGTAGGTATGTTGCGTGGTTTGAAGGGCGCAGCAGAGTATGAAAAATTAGTCGATGTCTTTGCCGCTTACAAAGATGAGGAATATCCCAATGGTCGTCCCTATAGTCAAGAAATATTAAAAGAAATTAATGTTCCTATAACTGCTAAAAATGTGACCTACGATATAACTGATGATGAAGGAAATGTAGAAAGAGTAGTAACAGACCGTGAGCTACAATATGATTTCAAAAAAGCACGAATTGGTATGAACGCTCAATCAGTAGCACATATTATGATTATTTTCTTTATATTAGTAGGTAATATTGGTTACTTTATTACCAGAAAAAACAAGCAAAATAAGTTAGGTTAGGAGGAATTATGACATTAAACAATTTTGTGGCCGCATTCCTGACTTTATGCATATTCTCATTTTTATACAAGGAAAATCCTTTTTATAGATTTGGCGAACATCTTCTGGTTGGCGTTTCAATGGGATATGCTATACCGTTAATTTTTGATACTGTGTTTATTCCATATGTATATCGTCCTATCTTTTTGGATCACAATTATATTATCATCATACCCAGTATATTAGGTTTTCTCTATGTTTTCCGTTATACAAAGAACCTAAGCTGGTTAGCGCGTTATCCCATTGTATTTGGTATGGGTATTGTTGGTATGAGTGTTCCCATGTCTATGCACTCGCAAGTGCTAGTTCAAATGAGAACTGCAATGTTACCACTCGATAATATAAACACCATTCTCATATTCATCGGCACTGTTACCATTCTACTATATTTCTATTTCTCGAAAGCACACAAAGGCCTGTATGGTAAGATCACTAATATTGGTGTTTGGTTCATGATGATAGGATTCGGTGCTTCCTTTGGATATACTGTGATGGCACGTATATCTTTATTGATAGGACGTATCCAGTTCTTATTAGGAGATTTCTTAGGATTGATTCAATAAATTAAAGTTAGAAAATAAATAAGCCCGAGATTTTTTCTCGGGCTTTTTTCATTTGATAATTTGTACCAATTTTTTAGTTAATTGCTTACGACTATAGCGTAGATAGGAATTATGGGGAGGGCTCCATGTATTACCTTTTTTCCAATTATCAAATAAATTCTCAATATAATTTTCAATAGCAGAATTGTCATTATAATCAAACATTTCTCCGAAACCGGTTTCTCTTAAGATTTCTGCTGCTTCTCCTCTTTCTGGCCCTATGCCCAAGATAGGATTTTTCGAACCCAAATATTCAAAGATTTTACCTGTTAAAATTCCTTCGTTATTTTTTACTTTGTTGATTATTAGTAATAGCAGTTGTGAATTTACCATTTCTTCTAAAACCTTGGAATGAGGCAAAAACCCCATAAATTTAATTATGTTGTAAGTATCTAAAGATAGTATCTTTTCCTTGATCTGTAAAGAATGCTTTCCCCAAAAATTCAGTGCCAATTTTTCACAACCTTTTTTGATTAACCGGTTTATTGCTTCTACAATAATAGTTGGATCTGTGTCATTTGTTAAACTGCCAAAGTAGTTAATATTAAAATGGGAGGATTGTTTTTTGGTAACTTGTGAAAAGTCAGCTTCATCGAAACCGTTTCGCAGTAATTTTATTTTTTCTTTATTGTTGAAATCATCTATAATTTTTTGGGAAACAGCTGTAATAACATTGCTATTTTTCACAACCTTTTTTTCTAATCTTTTGTCTAAATATTCGGTTAAAGCAAATCTATTGCTACTTTTTATATAGCCCATATTACTCCAGGGATCTCGAAAATCTGCTAACCATTTTATTCTGAACTTTTTCACAAGTTTGGCAGCTACTAGATGCGTGGAATGCGGAGGACCAGTTGATACAAGGAGATCAAAATTTGAAGATAATAAACGAGAATATGCTGCTTTATAGGCAAAATGATTCCAAATAATTCTAATATCTGGAACAATGAAGTTCAATCTAATAAATATTAAAACCTTATTTAGCCATCTTTTTTCATCTGAAATTTTTAATGAACCATATGGCATGGAAGAATTTCCGGATATTTTACTAAACAATTTCGATAGTTTTGGGGTAAAGGTTCTGATTATCTTAGTGGTATTAGGAATGTCTGCTTCCAAACTTGCGTCGTAAGCTGGATAGTCTCCATCTTTGGTCGTGATAATAGTAGGTTGCCAACCATACTGAGGCAAATATTTCACAAATTTTAACCAGCGTTGCACTCCTGGTCCACCACTAGGGGGCCAGTAATAAGTTATTAATAGTATTTTTTTCATTTCCACCTCGAAATCTTTGACAACTATGTTTTTCATAAAAAATTTGTCCAAAAAAATATTAAGGAGAATGTTCAATGCGACCCTTGGAAAGGAAAATATTTCAGAAATTACCAGAAGCTAACATCACTTTGGAAAATATAATGGAGTTATTAGATAGTGTTCCGCGTAGTGAAAAGAAGAAAAGTTTTCCCGATGACTGCCATTTCCAAAGTGATAAATATTTTGCCAAACAGATTCTGCAATCTTTACTTAGATATAAGCTGATTAATAAAGATGGTAACAAGTATAGTAAAGTAAAACGCCAAGGCGGCCAAGAAGCTGGGCATCAAGGACGAGGACGAGGTCTGGATCGAGTCCCCCTATGCCCGGGCCCGGGGCCGGGTCAAGCTCAGGGAGG
>JAXHUB010000050.1:0-5006 GCA_034189845.1 Candidatus Cloacimonadota bacterium
GAAAAATATTTGGAGGTTTGTTTTGGCTGAATTTATTTATTCATTAGCTGGTTATATAGCTTTGGCAGCAATCGCTTTAGCTTTTTTTAGAATGTTAAAGGGACCAACTATCGCCGATCGTATTATCTCTTTAGATGCTATGACAATTATTTCCATCTCGCTTATTGTTTTCATTTCTGCTTTAGCAAAGCGAATAATCTATATGGATGTTGCTATGGTTTACGCTTTAATCAGCTTCATAGGTGTGGTAGCAGTTGCAAGATATTTGGAAAGGGGATTCTAATGGAACTGGCTGGCAGTATTATAACACTTATCGGAAGTATTTTTCTATTTTTGGGTGCATTGGGAATAGTGCGTATGCCCGATATATACAATAGAATGCAAAGTGGAACCAAAGCAACAACTTTGGGTAGTATTTTATTTATGGTTGGAATAGCGGTCGGTTTTGCGCATTGCACTTGCCTACCCAAGATCATTATCCTTATTTTATTCATCATCTTCACCAATCCCATCTCCTCTCATGCATTAGCTCGAGCAGCTCATCATATTGGTATTCCTTTAACAAAAAAAAGTGTTAAAGATGATTTGTTAGCAGATGAAGAAGGAGAGAAAAAATGATCCAGGTTATCATTATAGTTTTAGGAATAATAATGTTGCTAGCAGCTATTTTAGCTATCTATAGCCGCAATCTTATAGCAGCAGTAATAAGTGCAGGAGTAATAAGCCTCTTTGCTAGCATAATCTATCTTTTACTTGCTGCTCCCGATGTTGCCATGACGGAAGCTGCAATAGGGTCTGGCCTCACTACTATCATCTTCCTTTTTGCTATAAAAAAAATAAAGGAAGATAAGGAGGATAGTGATGGTTAAGCGTTTTTTTGTGTTTTTGGTTTTAATTATTTTTATCTACCAGCTACTTCCCCTTATCACCAATTTCAAGCCAAATACCGAACTGAAACATATAGCAAATGAATATGTAGAAAGTGGGCCACAAAAAGTAGGTGCATCCAACTTGGTGACTTCGGTTGTGGTAACTTACCGCGGTTTAGATACATTAGGTGAAATTGCAGTACTTTTCATTGCCACTACCGGAGTAGGTTTTGTTTTAAAAAATAAAAAAGAGAAAAAGAAAACTCTGCGTCCAGCTTCAGAGATATTACAGACAGGCACAAATTTCTTACTACCTCTTATTTTCCTATTTGGAATTTATGTGTTCGTGCACGGCCACCTCACACCAGGAGGAGGTTTTCAAGGTGGAGTCATTATAACTTCTGGAATTGTATTACTTATGCTTAGCAACATTTCATTTAAATTAAATCACATGGTGCTAAATATTGTTGAATCACTTTCCGGACTTAGTTACGTTATTATGGGAATTTTAGGGTTAGTTTTGGCAGCTGGGTTTTTAGATAATGGTTTTATTTCACTGGGTAAATTCGGAACTTTATTCAGCGCAGGAGCTATTCCAATAATTTATTCTATAATTGGATTTAAAGTAGGTTCAGAACTTACCGGAATAGTAGAAAAAATGCGAAAGTAGGAGCAGAAATGTTAATTATAAATTTTATAGGGCTTTTGCTAATAGTTGTAGGACTTTGGGCAATGTTAACCCAAAAAAATATTATAAAAATTATCCTGGGATTTTCCATAATAGACACAGGTATTCATTTGCTGATAATTTCAATAGGTTTTATAAAAGGGAAAACCGCCCCCATCTTGGATAAAGCTGTAGAAATGGAAAAAGCAGTGGAAAAAGTAGTCGATCCTATTCCCTCCGCACTGGTACTAACCGCGATTGTTATAGGTTTGGCAATAACTGCTTTAATGCTTTCTTATGCTGTACAATTACATAAAATGAAGAAAAGTTTAGATATTAACGATTTTGAGGAGTTAAAATGGTAAGTCCTTTAGCTATTTTCATAGTTACTTTAACCATTGCTTTTCTTATGGTACTTTTTTATAAATTCGATAAATATTTGGCTTATGGTGCCTTTTATGGAAGTTTAACTACAATTTTGATAATTTCTATACAATGGCTTTATGGTTTGCTTCTTGGTTCGCAAGATGTACAGGTGTTTACTGCCGGGTTCAAGCCTCCCCTTTCAATTAATCTACAGATGGGTATGGAAGAAGCTCTTTTTCTTACAATAATAAATACCATGGCATTTCTTACTGCTATTTATTTATTGAACAAATTTCGCAAGCTGAATAGTCCCTCTGCACTTATCTTATTTCTTATGATGACTATGGGGTTAAATGGTATTGTTCTTACCCGTGATCTATTTAATCTATTTGTTTTTGTTGAAATTAGCTCTATTGCAACCTATGGCTTGTTGTCTATAAATAAAGACATACCCGGTTTGTCAGCTGGATTAAAATATATAATAGCTGGTAGTATAGCTTCTGCTTTTTTACTTCTTGGAATAATTTTTGTTTATCATCTTACTGGTACACTAAATATCGATGATATTATGCTACATAATTCTGAGTTAACGACTAAACTTGGCAGTCTTGCCTTATTTTTAATTTTTATTGCATTTATGATAGAGTTAAAACCATTTCCCGCTAATGGCTGGGCTCTGGATGTATACCAAACTGCTTCGCCGGCAATAGCTGCCTTTCTATCGGTTGCTTCTTCTGGTGCTATGTTTTTTGCTATTTACAAAATCTTACCGCTATTAAGTGTAAAATTTTTACATTTAATAGCTATTCTAGGAATGGCATCCTTTGTATTTTCCAATTTAATAGCCTTGAAACAAAAAAATGCCAAACGTTTACTCGGCTACTCTTCCATTGGGCAAGTAGGCTTGCTTTTGGCGGCTACAGCTTTAGTGTTGCAATTTACAGAATCCGGTTCAATGTTAAAATCGATATTTGTAGTTTTAGGTGGTCTTTTTATTAACCATTTTATTGCAAAAGCTGGTTTATTTTGGCTTAGTGGAATAGTAAACAAGGAAAACTGCGCCGATTGGAAGATTCTTCAAAATAGCAAAGGGCTTTTGTTTATTTTTGGAATATTTATTTTCGCTTTATTAGGTTTCCCCCCATTCCCTGGATTTTGGGCCAAGTGGGAATTGGTAAAGCAGTTGGCAAATAATGGCATGAATAGTTGGATAATATTTATCCTTCTCGGTTCTTTATTTGAGATAATATACCTTTTGCGCTGGTTTGGCCACGCTACAAAAGATGAAATAAAAAAATCTACTAAATTATATACATTATCACAAACTGTACCTAGTTATATAGCTGCTTTCGCAATTCTATTTCTCGGGTTAATTATAAGTAGAGTCAGTCTTATGTTTAGTTTACAATATTCTTATCCTATCTTAGCAGCTGCAATTTTATTTGCAATTCATTGGATGCCATCAAAATTTAAAGGACTTATTTCGATATTATTGTTAGCAGGTTATGGCTTTTTGCTTTATCCCTATCTTTCTGGTATTAGAATGGTTTTTGCCTTTATTTTTTTAGTAGGTGGTTTTGTACAAATTTTGGCTACTTTGGCCAAAACTAATAGAAATTCAGGTTTTTATCCCTTTCTTTTGATGATGTTGATTTCTTTGGGAAATCTTTTATGGGCAGAAACTACTTTGGAATTTTTCTTAGCATGGGAATTTATGACTATAGCATCCTATTTTTTAATATTACAAGGCAAGAAAGCAAAAATACCAGCTTTGCGATATATTGTTTTTTCCACAGCTGGAGCTTTCCTGCTACTAGCTGGCTTCTCGCTTGCCTTTTTGGAAACTGGAAGTTTACAATTCGATTCACTTGCAATGGTGTTTCACAATTCCAGCACCATATTTGTACTATTAAGTTTGGGATTTTTAATAAAATCTGGAGCAATAGGTTTGCATATTTGGCTTCCTGCTAGCTATGCTGAAGCAGAAGATGATACTTCCAGCTTTTTATCTTCTATTTTAAGCAAAAGTGGACTTTTTGGCTTAATGATTGTTTTAATGCTCTTTGGGAAACCGCTTATAGCTAATATTCAATTAAACTCCATTTTGGGTTGGATAGGGATTTTAACCGCCTTTTTTGGTGCTTTGTTAGCAGTATTCCAAGAAGATGTAAAATATCTGCTTGCATATTCCAGCATGAGCCAAATAGGTTATATGATAGCGGCCGCTGCAACTTTAACTCATTTAGGCTGGGTTAGTTCTCTCTACTTAGCTGTTACCCATCTCTTCTTCAAAGGTATACTTTTTCTGGCAATTGCAGGTGTAATCGCCAAAATTGGCACCCGCTATATGTACGAAATGGGCGGTTTGATCAAGAAGATGCCACTTTCTTTCATCTCGGTACTTATAGCTATTATTGCTCTTTCTGGTGTACCACCGCTATCTGGTTTTGGTGGTAAGTGGCTATTTTATACAGCACTCATAGAAAAAGGATGGTATTTACAGGCAGGTTTAGCTTTTTTTGCTAGTGCCATAGCATTTCTATACTTATTTCGTCTTATTCATACCATCTTCTTAGGCCAGCTAAAATCCCGTTTCCAAAATGTTACTGAAGCTTCTGCTTGGTATCTTATTCCACAGTACATCTTCATTTTTGCTATCATGGGTATTTCGATGTATCCTAACCTCATAATAAAACCATTAATTTCTGCTGTGCAAACCTATTTTGGTACCACTATTCAATGGCAGGGGTACACTGTTATAAGTAGTTTAGGTTATTGGAACGGAAACGCAGTTATGATGGTGACAATGGCCGTTTTCATTCTACCTCTAATTTGGCTTCTACTTCGTTATCGTTCAATGCAAAAAGTCCAGCAGTTCAACATTGTGTATGCTGCCGAGCGACCTAACACACCAGAAACTACGCATTTTGCACATAATTTTTATGCTTCCTACAAAAAAGCGCTAGGCTTTTGGGTACAACCCATTATCACCCGTTTTTGGAAAAAGATTGATGAATGGACAAATTCCACTGCTGCAGCTCTAAGACATATCTACACCGGAAATGGTCAAACATATGCATTGCATATAATTTTCTATGCAGTTA
>JAXHUB010000051.1:0-2951 GCA_034189845.1 Candidatus Cloacimonadota bacterium
TGGATATTATGTAATTGATGAAATGATTAGCGGAGATATTGAAGGCTTAGCTACCAAAATATTTTATGAATCAGATACAACAATAATGGAAGTAGATGGCGATACTACTGTAGATTTTACTATCCAACCAGCTGAACCAACAAGCAACCAAAGTACACCGGATATTTCGGACTTTATTTCTACACATAATTATCCTAACCCCTTTAACCCAATCACTACTATAAAATTCGATATTCCACAGAAAACAAATGTGAAAGTTACTGTTTTTAACGTAAAAGGTGAGAAAGTTACCACTCTGGTTAATTCAGAATTAAACTCAGGATCACATAGCGTAATTTGGAACGGCAAAGACAGAAACAATAATTCGGTTGCCAGTGGAGTGTATTTTTACCAAGTAAAAACAGCTAATTCTACAGCTGTAAGAAAAATAATGATGATAAAATAGAGAAGAAAATTCTCCGGCGGTTATTGCCGCCGGGGGTTCTCTTAATATGTGTATAGGAGGTTATATGAAACGCTTTTACATACTTTTTATGCTTCTAACAGTTGCTAATTTGGCAGCTTTTACCATAAGCGGAACAGTTTATGAAAATGAGCAGCCAACACAAGCAATAGTGAAACTTTATAACCAGTTTCCGGTTAACAATGCAGAACCTTTCCAACAAGATAATTCAAGCGAAAATGGCAATTATGAATTTGTTTTTGAAGCAACTGGGGTTTATTATGTGGAAGCTGCTTCATTTGACAACCCAGAGCAGGGAATATTTTACGAAAATTGTTTGGAAGCTGCTGCGGCTACTCCTATACATATAAATCAAGCGAATGGGGAAATCACGGGAATTGATTTTGATTTATTTTTTTTACCTGAAGCGAATAACGAAATATTAGGTACAGTAACAGATGAAAATTCTACTGCATTGAGTGATGCTACCATAAAATTGTTTATGTTAGATACACCAGCTAATCCTCCTTCTATTGCTTATTCTGGTGAAAGCGGTAATTTTGAATTCAGCAATTTAATGGATGGCGAATACTTGATGCAAGTTCAGCATCCGGCCTTCCAACCCTATTTCTACGATGGGGCTATGAGCTGGCCACAAGCAGATATCATAGTTCTGGAAGATAGCATGCAAATGATTATTAATCCAGTTCTTACAAGTGTAAACAGCAATACAGTTAGCGGATATGTGGAAGATATGACAAGTGGTCAGCCTTTGGCCGATGTTGTAATATCAGCTCTTAAACAAAATAATCAAAGTAACAATCCCGTACAAGTTCCAACAGTAGAAACAGATTTAGAAGGTGAATATGAATTGGAATTAACACCCGGTTTTTATCAAATGTATGCACAAGATCCACAAAGTGGGGAAATTCAATTCTTTCCAAATGCTGCCTCACCTTTGAATGCACAATGGATACATGTGAATAATGATGTTACTGATATTGATTTCTTTTTAAATACATCTCAGGAAGGAAACTATTCAGTATCTGGGAATATAACAGTAGGGAATCAACCACCGGCAACTCCAATTTTAGCAGTAGCGGTTTCCAGTGATGAAGATTGGGAAGATGTAACCATGACCGATAGTACTGGTGATTACGAATTTCCCAGCTTACCGGAAGGAGATTACTATATTTTTACTATTAACGACCAAAATACACCTACCTACTACCAAGACGCCATAGATTTTCAGGAAGCTGAACTGGTAACAGTAAATTCTGATATTAGTAACTTGAATATCGATGCCCAGATGCCGCAGGAAACCGGTTATTATGAAGTTAGCGGTTATGTAAGTGACGAAGAAAACCAACCAGTGCAAAACGCTACTGTGCTCTTTCTGGATGAAGATGGTGCTGTGGCCGATTTTGCCTTTACCAATAATCTAGGCCAATATAGCAGTCCTTACCTTAGTGGCATAAACTATACAGCTATAGCCACCAAAACATTTTATAATACAGATTCGGAATTGGTGACTGTTTATGGGAACCAATCGCAGGATTTTTGTATTAATCAAAATGCAGTTTTTAACAGTGATGGAAGCATTGCGGAGAATCCCTTGAATCTCAAGGTTTATCCAAATCCATTCAATCCCAATGCTAATATAAGCTTCAGCTTAACAGAAAAGAGTTCTACTATGAAATTGGAAATATATAATATAAAGGGACAAATTGTTGTACGAAAAATGATTTCCAATTTGAAACCAGGAAAGCATAATTTGGAATGGAACGGCAAGGATATGCATGGAAATTCGATCGGCAGTGGGATATATCTTCTAAAAATTACTATCGATAAAACTGTTGCTAGCAAGAAGATATTAATGCTGCAATAATAGATTACTTGCCTGATTCATGAAAAGAGAGGGGCTGGTCACTCTTCTCTTTTTTGCTTTTAACCCCATATAACTATCTTCGCACATCTTTTCCAGGTCTTGTTGGTAATACGTAAGGTATTCAATTAATTCCAAAACAACTGTGCAAAAAAAATAAAAAGCTTTAAGGAAGAAACATTACCTCTGTCTTTGCGAACCTCGATTTAGGAGGAGAAAAGAAAACTATAACAAAACCAGAAAATTAAGTTAGGCACATTTGAATATAATAAGATAGATCGTTTCGAACAGTTTGGACAAGATATATAACCGGCTAATTTATAGGAATAGCAATGAAAATAATTCCTATTTGTAGTATTAAAGATTTTTTTCTTGAATTAATATTAATAGAGAATATTAAGCTTTTTCAAAAAAATAATATAAAGAGAAATTATAAAATATTATGGATGATGTCTTAATAAAATATAAGGAATTGTTAATTCAAAAGAGATATAGCAATAATACGCAAAGAATTTATTGTAATTATTTCAAGGATTTCATTTTATATTTTAAAGACGATGATATTGAAAAATTATCAGATAAAGAACTTAAAGAAATACAAAAAAAGATTAATAAGGATTAAAG